>JAZNOH010000251.1:0-18793 GCA_045580715.1 Clostridia bacterium | reverse complement strand
GACGCATCATCTGCAATCTCTGTTTCAGAAATCACTACAGAGTTAATTTTATCCTCTAAAGCTTTTATTGATGTTAACTGCTGTGACAGCCCACTTATTATCTCAAGGTCAGCACCCGTATCGTTTAGGTATGTTTTCATTCTTCTTGCGACATACAAAACTCTTGAAATATCCATTAATTCTCTTTGGTTTAAAACTGCACCTATCTGGGTTCTTTTTATAGATGCCCTAACATCCTTAACAGATAAATTGACAGGTGGATTTCCTTGTCTTAGCATAGCCATAACAGCTTCTGAGGTTTCCCTTTGAGCTTGTTTTGCCTCATCAAAAGAAAGCATATCCATTTTGTTTATTCGGCTGGCAACCTCTTCCGATTCGGTATATGCACATAGTTTATTCAAAATTTTATCAAATTCAATTATCCGAAAAACTCTCTTCAACTAATTATCTCCTTTTAAAATAAGCTTTATCAACAAACTATTTTATTTTAACATTAACATTATATCAGTATTTATGTAAAAAGACAATAGAAAAACAAAAAAAGGTCTGTTTTTTAAACAGACCTTTTGTATTAATTTATATAGTGATATATGTAATTTAACATACATATATCAGCTCTAATAGAATCCTCATAATCTACCTCCTAAAATCTTCTCTATACTTTAAAAGGTTAAATTCCATAAAGACCAAAGCTTATTGCTAATGCATCATTTACGGTTGACATAAGCTCCAAATCAAGATGACCTATCTTCTCGTGCAGACGCTTTTTGTCTATTGTTCTTATCTGTTCAAGTAAAATTACAGAATCCTTGTTCAAACCATATTCCTTTGCAGCAAGCTCAATATGCGTAGGCATCTTGGCTTTGTTAATCTGTGAGGTTATGGCCGCTGCTATCACAGTTGGGCTGTATTTATTACCGACATCATTTTGTATAATTAAAACAGGTCTTATTCCTCCCTGCTCGCTGCCCACAACAGGGCTTAAATCAGCGTAATAAATATCTCCTCTTTTTACAATCACCACTATTCACTCTCCGTCAGTTTTTCCTCACACTGCCGAAAAACCTCATTATCGGCATCCAAACACATTTCGGCTAAAGAAAGATTTGTTGACGCCATTTCCAAATAGCCTTTCCTTAGTGAATTTATCCGATTATATTTTTTTACTAAATAGTATAAAATATACTGATTTTTTTCGGATTTTTTGAAAGACAGACCGGATATGACCTTTTTTAGCTGTGACAAAGTAATCAGGCCCCCCGTAGTTAATTTTTGTTTTTTCTTATTATCTGTTCAGATAATCGAGAACGCTCACCATCCTTCCGTTTCTATAGAATACTCTCGGTATACGCTTGGAAATTAAACACACCACTTCATAACTTATAGTGTTTTGCCATAATGCCAAGTCTTCTGCTGTAACGGTTTTCGGGCCAAAAATTGTGACTTCATCACCTGTATTGATATTATTGACACTTGTTACATCAATCATACATTGGTCCATACAAATTGTACCGATTACATCAACCAGTTCATCATTTACCAACATTTTTGCCTTACCGCTAAGCTTTCTCGTATATCCGTCTGCATAACCAACCGGAACTGTTGCAATTTTTGTTTTCCCATTGGTTATGTATCGTTTTCCATAGCTTACGCCTCTATTATCACAGATTTCTTTTATTTGTGTGATTTGAGATTTTATGCTCATAGCTCCAATCAAATTTAATTTTGCCTTATCCACTTCATTAGATGGATAGAGTCCATATAAAACAATACCGGCTCTGACCATATCAAGATGTGTATTTGGATGCATCATTATTGCAGCGCTATTTGCAATATGTCTTATTGGGATTTTTAATCCCATTTTCTCCAATTCATTACATACACTCATAAATCGGTCAAACTGAAGATTAGTATAATCCGATTCTTTTTCATCAGATGTTGAAAAATGAGAAAAAATGCCCTCAATTTCAATATTATCTAATTTCGATATCTTGATAATTTCATCAATTATTTCTTTATCATTGACACCTGCAACAAATCCTAATCTTGACATTCCAGTATCAATCTTTATATGAATTTTTGCAATTTTATTATTCCTTTTGGCTACATCTGAAACCTTTTTTGCAAACAAATAGCTATATAGAGATACTGTAACATTATTTATTACAATTCCTTCAATTTCATCTTCAAAGGATGCACCCAAAATCAATATCGGCGCATCTATCCCTGCATCTCTAAGCTGCAAAGCCTCGCTATAACAAGCAACACCCAGTATATCTGCTCCGTTTTCCAAAAAAACATTAGCACACTCAACAGCACCATGGCCATATCCATCTGCTTTCACAATTGCCATAACCATAGCATCACCAGATGTTATTCTTCTTACCTCTTTAATATTATTTTCTAATGCATCAAGATTAATCTCTGCCCAGGTTCTTGTATTCATTATTTCTCCCCATTATTATATCATACTTTTTTTTATTATTCCACAGGTAATTTAAGGGCATCGGAAATTTTTAAAATCATATCAGTTGGAAGCATTGAGTCCTCACCTTTCTCCATTGAAGACAAATCTCCCGAAAGACCGTGAACATATACACCCATAGCAGCGGCTTGAGTTTCTGTTTCACATCTTGCAACAAAAGCTGCAATAATTCCTGCTAAAACATCTCCGCTTCCACCTGTTGCCATTCCACTATTCCCATTAATATTAATATATTGTTCTCCGCTTGGGGATGTGACAATAGTATGATGCCCTTTCAGCACTAAAGTCACTCCATTGCTGGTAGCATAATCATAAGATAGAGCTTGTCTTTTTTCCAAAACCTCATTAATATCACACCCCAATATACGAGCCATTTCCATTTCATGAGGAGTTAATATAACACTGCACTTGCATTCATTTAATATATCTTTATTCTGAGCAAATGCCCAAAGCCCATCTGCATCAATTATAACAGGAATTTCTGATTTTTTTAATATTTCCTCAAGTATTACTCCAACACTCTTACTTCTGCCTACTCCAACTCCAAATAAGCATACATCAAAATCATTGAGCCTGTCCAGAATTTGAGGGATGCAAAGCTCATCAAGTTGACCCTTTTTATCATTTAATGGAATTGTCATTGGCTCTGTGAGTTTTGTTTCAATTATATTATTAAGACTTTCGGGAACTGCTGCAGTGACCAAGCCTGCTCCACTTCTTACACAAGCCTCACACGCCATACAAACTGCCCCTGTAAGCCCTGTTGAACCACCTATTATCAAAATCTTTCCATAACTACCTTTATGCGAATTTTCGCATCTTTTGGGTCTTATTTCATTAATATATTTATTATTTATAATATTAATATTTATATTCTGGTTGTCTATAATATATTCAGGAATAGAAATATCTTTTACAATAATTTTCCCTGTCATTGATGCTGCGGGATATAATAACATTCCAAGCTTATATGCCGCAAAAGTAACAGTCATATCTGCCTTTATACAAGCTGAACTTATCTTGCCAGTATCTGCATCAACACCACTCGGTATATCGACGCTCAAAATATATTTTGCATTTTTGTTAATTACATTTATAACATCAGCTGCAACACCAACAATTTCTCCCCTTATTCCTGTTCCAAATATTGCATCAACTATAACATCTGCCATACCAATTTTTAAATCAAGATTATCTGTGTCACTTATCTCAAAAATATTAACACCCATATTTGATATTATCTCATAATTAATAAGCGCATCACCTGAGAAATCACTGCCGCAAACCAAATAAACATCTGTTTTTATTCCACGATTATAAAGATGCCTTGCGATCGCAAATCCATCCCCTCCGTTATTCCCTTTTCCGCAAAATATTGCCACAGACTTTAAGTTATCTTTCTTCATAATTTCATCAACACAGGCTATTGCTGCATTTTCCATCAAAATAATAGATGGTATTAAAGCTAATTCCTCTGCCGAACGGTCTATTTCCCGCATTTGAGATGCAGTGCATACTTTCATAGAAATATCTCCCTTTTTTCCTACTCTTCAATAACAACTACTGCAGTTGCATATTTTTGCGAATGTGATATTGAAAGATGAATTTTCCCTTCACCAACAACATCTTTTAATTTATTGTAAATAACAATATAAGGTTTTCCCATATCATTATGTAAAACCTCTATATCCTTTATTGAAACATCTAAAAATCCTGTTCCAATTGCCTTTAGGAAGGCTTCCTTGGCAGCAAAACATGATGCAACACTCTGCTGCATCAGTTTCTTATTATTAAAATATTCATTTTCTTTATTCGTAAAATTTCTGTCTAAAAATCTCGGATTTTGTAATGATTTTTCAATCCTTGAAATTTCAACAATATCTGTCCCTATTCCTCTAATCATATTATGTGTATTGTTCGAGGGTTTATATTCTTTAATCCATCCTTCATTCTTTCATTTGGTTGGAATAAAACTCTCATTTTACCTGTTTCGCCAACAAAATCAACAAAGTAAGTATCATATTCTGACTTACCTGTAACATTGATAATTTTTTTGATTGATGATGTGTTGTTATATTCTCTCTCATAATTTTTATCATTAACACAAGCACAGATTTCTGCAGTTTTAAAATCAACTGTTATAACTCTCTTTCTTCTGCTTCGTCCAATAATTTTATCAACATCAAGCTCATTATTTGTCAGTGCATATTCAAATTCAACATATATGATTTTTCCCCATAAAAAAGCAAGATAAAATACAGCAAAAATAAGAGCAAAACCAATACCCGGGCCAAACATAGCTGTTCCGAAAAAGAATAATACTAACGACAAAACTATCGCTAATAACAGAATTCCACTGACTTTTAAAATATCAATTACATCTACTTTTTTCTTTACAATATACTCACAAAATACATCCATCATATCAATTTATTCTCCTTAATCATTTGATACATTTTATTAATCGCTCTTGCTCTGTGGCTGATTTCATTTTTCTCATCAGCACTCGCCTCGCCAAAAGTCTTTCCCAATTCATCTGAAATAAAAACAGGGTCATAACCAAAACCACCGTTTCCCAATGTCTTATGCGCAATCTTTCCCTTAACCTCACCATAGGCTGTCATTTCTTTTCCATCGGGAAAAACAACTGCAATTACACTCACAAATTTTGCATTTCTGTTTTCTTCATCAGATAGTTCATCTAACAGTTTTTTAATTCTTTCTTCATCGGTTGCATCCTCACCTGCATATCTTGCAGAATAAATTCCCGGAGCACCACCGAGTGCATCAACACATAATCCAGAATCATCTGCCAATGAAATCTCACCTGTCATTTTTGCTATAGTCCGCGCTTTTATGAGCGAGTTTTCCTCAAAGGTTTTTCCGTTTTCCTCTATATCAATATCAATACCAAGCTCACCCATTGAAATTATTTCAACACTGTCATCAGAAAATATTTTTTTTATCTCTTTAATTTTACCAACATTCCCTGTTGCTGCAATAATCCTCATATTATCCCTCATTCTTTTTTATTTATTTTACTATATTACAAGAAAATTTGCAATAACTAATTATAAATTTTATGTAAATATTAAAAGAGAACCATAAAAATTTATTTTTACAGTTCTCTGGAAATATTAGTCGTGTTTTTTGTTGCAGTCCGCACAACAATGACTGCAATCGTGTGTAATACCTAAATCAACACCATTTCTTTTATAATAATCATCAATTGCAGAGTGAATTGCTTCCTCTGCTAAAACTGAACAATGGACCTTTTCAGGTGGCAAACCATCTAATGCCTCCATAACTGCCTTATTGGTTAATTCCAATGCTTCCTTAACAGTTTTTCCCTTAACCATCTCTGTTGCCATTGAGCTTGTTGCAATAGCAGCACCGCAACCAAATGTCTTGAATTTGACATCCTTAATTGTGTCATTTTCAATATCCATATATATTTTCATTATATCTCCGCACTTTGCGTTACCAACCTGACCAACAGCGTTAGCACCCTCTATTTCACCGACATTTCTCGGGTTTTCAAAGTGGTCCATAACCTTTTTACTATACATATATCTAATTCCTTTCAAATTATTTTGTTACTTCTTCATACAAAGGTGACATCATTCTTAATCTTTCTATTATCGGAGGTAATACCTCTAAAACATATTCGATATCCTCATCTGTTGTGTCATCACCAACACTTAGTCTTAATGAACCATGTGCTATTTCATGAGGTAATCCTATTGCAAGCAGGACATGAGATGGGTCGAGTGAACCTGATGCACAGGCACTTCCACTTGATGCAGCAACACCCTTCATATCAAGCATCATTAATATTGACTCACCCTCAATATATTTAAATGAAAAGTTTACATTATTGCAAAGTCTTTCTTCACCAACAGGTCCGTTTAATCTGCAATAAGGAATTCTTTCACTAATTCCCTTTATTAACTTTTCTCTTTTTCTTGTCATTTCTAAAATGTTTTTATCAAGATTTTCATTAGCCAATTCTATTGCCTTTGCAATACCTGCCATTCCTGCAACATTCTCTGTTGCTGCTCTCTTTCCTCTTTCCTGTCCTCCTCCGTGTATAAGATTGGATATTTTAACTCCATTTCTTATGTAGAGTGCACCAATACCCTTAGGACCGTGAAATTTGTGAGCAGACATAGATAACAAATCAACACCTAATTCATTGACATCTATATGCATATGACCAATAGCCTGAACGGCATCTGTATGGAACAAAACCTTATGCTTTTTAGCTATTTGAGAAATCTCTTTAATAGGTTCAATTGTACCAATTTCATTGTTAGCAGTCATTATTGAGATAAGAATTGTTTTATCTGTTATTGCCTTTTCAACATCTTCTGGATTCACTCTTCCAAATTCATCAACTGGAAGATATGTTACATCGTAACCATTCTTTTCTAAAAATTCACAAGAGCTTAAAATTGCATGATGTTCAATTGAGCTTGTAATTATGTGATTTCCTTTTTCCTTATATTCATCTGCAATTCCTTTTATCGCCCAGTTATCAGCCTCACAGCCTGAGCCTGTGAAGTAGATTTCATTTGTTTTTGCACCGATTGCTTTTGCAACAGTTTCCCTAAAACTCAAAACAGCACCCTCTGCCACTCTTCCAACCTCATAAAATTTTGAGGATGCATTCCCATAATGCTCTGTGTAATATGGAATCATAGCGTCAAATACTTCTTTTTTTAAGTATGTTGTTGCGTTATTATCTAAATAAACTGATTTGTTCATTTTATCAACTCCTAATACAAATGTACGAAATAACATTTGAATATTCATTCATATGTTATTTTACAATACATACTAAAGTTTGTCAATATTTTATACCAATTATATCTAAATTATATCAAAAAATACTATACATTTTAATATTTTTAGTATATAATAATATCATATACTAAAAGAAGGGTGAATTAATGTGAAGACTGCAGCAATTATATGTGAATTTAATCCTTTGCATAACGGTCACAAATATCTGATTGAACAGGCAAAACTATCAAATGATGCTGTTGTCTGCATTATGAGTGGTTCATTTGTTCAAAGAGGAGATATTGCCGTATTTGATAAATGGACAAGAACACATCAGGCACTTTTGTCGGGCGCTGACCTTGTTGTTGAATTACCTGTCTGCTTTAGTCTTAATTCTGCAGAAAGATTTGCTTATGGAAGCGTGAATCTTGCAGACAGTATGAATGTTATTGATACCTTATTTTTTGGCTCTGAGTGTGGGGATGCCAACACTCTTTTAAATGCTGCAAATATTTTATTAAATGAACCACAAGAAGTATCTGCAAAAATCAAAAAATATATGTCAGAAGGAATGAGTCATCCTGTTGCAAGAACAAAAGCATATTCTGACATTCTTGATAGCTCAGTCATAAGTGAGCCGAATAACATTCTTGGAATTGAATATATAAAAGCATTGATTTCAAAAAACAGTCCGATTATTCTGCAGACTGTCAAACGAAATTCTGTTTCTCATGATGACCTGACCCCATCAGGAAATTTCGCATCTGCATCTGCAATCAGAAAGCTTATTGAAGAAAATAAAGATATCAAAGAGCTTGTCCCAAAAAACATTGTTTCATTATATAAAAATCCAGCAACCTTAAACGGATTAGACGAAATATTAAGATATAAAATATTGAATATGACAGCCAATGAACTATCTAAAATTAATGGCGTTTCAGAGGGGCTTGAAAACAGGATAAAAATAGCTTGTAAAGAATGTACGAGCTTTGATGAAATCAGTACATTTGTAAAATCAAAAAGATATACCCATGCAAGAATAAGAAGAACTCTTTTATCTATATTAGTTGGAATTGATAAGGAAATTGCAAAAGCTCCTCCCTCATATCTTCGTGTTTTAGGGTCCAATGCAACAGGCAGAAAAATACTATCACAAGTAAAGAAAAAATCAGATTTAACTATTATCACCAAAACTGCAGATTTTAAAAACTTTAATGACTCACTCGACTATGATATAAAAGCAACTGATATATATAATATTATTCAGGGAAAGAAAACAGGGGAAGATTTTTATAAATCCCCAATTATAGTATAAAAAAAGTATAGATTTTTAAAATCTATACTTTTATTTATTCAATTATCTTGCAGCCTTTGCAGTTTCAACTAACTTAGCAAATGCAGCAGGGTCTGCTATAGCAATTTCAGAAAGCATCTTTCTGTTGATATCGATATTAGCCTTCTTCAAGCCATTCATAAATGTTGAATAGTTCATACCATTCATCTTTGCAGCAGCAGATATTCTTGTTATCCACAATCTTCTGAAATCTCTTTTTCTGCGCTTTCTTCCGATATAAGCATTCTGCATTGAACGCATAACAGCTTGGTTAGCAGTTCTGTAAATTCTGCTTTCTCCACCTCTGAAGCCCTTTGCAAGCTTCAAAACTTTCTTATGTTTCTTTCTTGTATTTAAAGCACCTTTAACTCTTGCCATTGGTTATATACCTCTCTTTCCGATTATTTGTAAGGAATAAGCTTTTTGATTACAGCTGCATTTGCTGCTGTACAATAAGCCTGCTTTCTTAAATGTCTCTTTCTCTTTGTTGTTTTCTTGTTAAGAATGTGTCTTCTAAAAGCTTTGTTCATCTTAACTTTACCCTTTTTTGTAAGGTTGAATCTTTTTGCCGCACCTCTGTGTGTTTTTATTTTAGGCATTTGTAACACTCCTTCCAGAACTTTAATTATTACGCTATCGGAACTAAAAACATAACCATGTTTCTGCCCTCAAGCTTTGGTGTTTTATCCATATTGCCAAATTCTTTAACATTTTCTGCGAATCTAAGCAACAAAGTTTCGCCCATCTCCGAATGGCTGATTTCTCTTCCTCTGAATCTTACTGAAACCTTAACCTTGTCACCATTTTTCAAAAATCTGATGGCATGATTACACTTGGTATTGAAATCATTGGTATCGATAGACGGTGAAAGTTGAACCTCTTTTGTGTTAACAACCTTCTGATTCTTACGATTTTCCTTTTCTCGCTTTGCAGCCTCAAACTTATACTTTCCATAGTCCATAATTTTACAAACAGGTGGCTCAGCATTCGGAGAAATCTTAACGATATCCAAACCTTTATCCAAAGCCAATTCCCATGCTTGTTTCCCTGACATAATGCCAAGCTGTTCTCCATTGTCACTTATAACTCTGACCTCTGCATCACGAATTTCTTCGTTGATTTGCAATTCTTTGCTAGCTATATAAATCCCCTCCAAGCTAAAAAATATAACAAAAAAACGGATACAAAACTATCCGCCAAAATACCTGCTTATTATAAGCCAATATCTACCGCAAAACATTAATCGTACGGTGAGAGCGGATAAGCTCTGCTTGTTTTTACCAATACATTTTAACACACCATTTCCCTGTTGTCAATACTTTTTTAATATTTTTTTAAATTGAAAATTTCTCTTTACATAAATATCCATTTGTGATAAAATAACTTTAATTAATTTGTTAGAAGGTGCACATATGGAATCATTAGATATTTTAACCTATCTTAAAGATAATCTTAACACTTTTTCAAAAAGACAAATACTTATTGCTACATATATTCTTGAGAATTATGACAAGGCTGCATATATGACGGCGGCAGTATTGAGCGAAACAATTGGTGTGAGTGAATCAACTGTTGTCCGTTTTGCATCTGAGATTGGATTTGACGGATACCCGCAAATGCAAAAAAGACTAAGACAGTTAACCGTTACGCAATCAAATTCTCTCAAGCGTATGGAAATAGCTTCAAGACATCTTGACGATGAGAACATTCTTTCATCAGTTTTAAAATCAGATGTCAGGATGATAGAACACACTCTCGAAGAAATAGACAAACAACAATTTGACAGTGCAGTTAACGCTATATTAAATGCTAAAAACATATATATTACAGGAATAAGAAGTGCTGCATCTCTTGCAAACTTTACAGATTTTTATTTCCGTCTTATGTTTGATAACACAAAACTGATAAGCTCTGCAGATGCTTCAGATATGTTCGAACAAGCTATGCACATAAACGAAAATGATGTTATAATTGGAATGAGCTTTCCAAGATACTCAAAGAATATTATAAAACTACTCGAATATGCATCAAAAAGAGGCGCAACTGTAATTGGAATTACAGATAGTCAAACATCCCCAATAGTCAGAATTGCAGATTTCTCATTGACTGCTCGAAGTGATATAAATTCCTTTGTCGACTCTCTTGTTGCACCTTTTAGTGTTGTCAACGCTTTGATTGCAGCTTTAGGTATGAAGCAAAGCGAATATATCAAAAAGAACTTTGAGGACCTTGAAAATATCTGGGAAGAATATGGAGTATATGATAAGGAATGAAAAAAACTGCAATTGTAATAGGTGGAGGTCCTGCAGGAATGGTTGCCTGCGGAACTCTTTCAAAAGAATGTGACAAGGTTATTTTAATAGAAAAAAATAAATTCTTAGGAAAAAAATTAAGAATTACAGGAAAAGGCAGATGCAACATCACAAACAATGCCGACATTGAGGAATTTATCAACAATGTCCCCACTAACCCGAGATTTTTATATAGCGCCTTTTACTCCTTCACAAATACGGATATAATATCACTGTTGGAAAGTTTAGGAGTTAAAACAAAGGTTGAAAGAGGAGAAAGAGTTTTTCCCCAATCAGACTCAGCAAAAGAAGTTGCTGACGCACTAAAAAAATATGCATTATCAAAAAATGTAACATTAATTAATGATGAGGTTATAAAACTTCTAACTGATAACAACAAAATAACAGGTGTTAAAACAAAAAAGGATGTTTTTAAGGCAGACTATGTTATTTTGGCTACCGGCGGATGCTCATATCCTTTGACAGGCTCTGATGGTGGTGGATATAAATTAGCCAAGAGCATCGGACATTCTATAATAACTCCAAAGCCGTCACTAATACCTATTGTGACAAATGAAAAATGGGTAAAAGATTTGATGGGACTTTCTCTTAAAAACATTGAGATTTCTGTTTTTAATTCTAAAAACAAAAAAATATACTCTGATTTTGGAGAAATGCTGTTTACTCATTTTGGAGTGAGCGGACCTGTTATTCTGTCTGCTTCTGCTCATATGAAGAATATAGATAAAGAAAAATATACTATTTCAATAGATTTAAAACCTGCACTCGATTTTGAAAAACTTGACAAAAGAATTTGCAGAGATTTTGAACAGTTCAAGAACAAACATATAATAAATGCACTTGATGAGCTTTTACCAAAAGCTTTAATTCCTTTAATAATCAAGCTTTCAAATATTCCTGAACATAAAGAGGTCAACTCTATCACAAAGGAAGAACGACACGCTCTCATTGATGCAATAAAAAATCTTAAAGTGAGCGTAAAAGACTTTAGACCTATTGAAGAGGCTATCATAACCTCAGGCGGAATTAAAGTCGGTGAAATAAACCCATCAACTATGGAATCGAAAATAATAAAAAATTTATATTTTGCAGGAGAAGTTATTGATGTTGATGCCTATACAGGTGGATTTAATCTGCAAATCGCATATTCAACAGGCTATCTTGCTGCAATAAGTATATTAGAAAAATTAAGAAACGGAGATTAAAGCTATGCAAAACGGAAGTAAGGAAGTATCAAAAGCTGCTATCAAATTGGCAATGACAAATGACCGTATCGAAGAAAACGAATTAAAGGATGCACTCAATCAAACAGATATTGTTTGTGCCGCAATAGATTTCGGAGGCGAGTTTTCAAACTCCGTCACAAAAATTATTGAAAGAGCTGTTGTTGCATCAAAAAGAGAAGGTGTTATAAAGGACACACATGCCGAAGAAGGTGCTGTTGCAGGTGCAACCCACGAAGCAATCACTCAGATAATAAGTAAATCTATAGGACTTAATGTCGGTGGAAAAATAGCAATTGCAAGATGTGGATCTCACATTTGTGTATGCGTATTCTTTGCCGTTGGTTTATTGAATATGAATGATGTTGTTATCGGACTCGGACACAGAGCCGTATAAAAAAACACCTTGCTAAATTTTAGCAAGGTGTTTTTTTTATGCTAATAATCTTAATAAATAATATACAAATGGTGCAACAAATATGATACTGTCAAATCTGTCTAATACACCACCGTGACCAGGAAGAATATTTCCAAAGTCCTTAACATTAAATTCTCTCTTGATTGCAGATGATGCAAAATCTCCAAGCTGAGAAATCACAGAGCCTACAAGAGAAATAATAAGCATTTTTAAGTAATCATTTCCACCAAATATTGATATTGAAATTTTATCTAAAATGAATACATATAACAGTGAAACTAATACACAGGCAACAATTCCACCAATTGCTCCCTCAACAGTCTTTTTAGGGCTGAGATGTGGGATTAATTTATGTTTTCCCATTGAACAACCAACAAAATACGCTCCAGAATCTGTTATCCAGGAAAGTATGAATGGCAAAAATGTTATTGCAACATTATACTCCACCTTAATAATTGCTATTGTCGAAATAAAGGTTGAATAGACAGCAGTTGCAAAACCAAGCATATATACAGTTTTTACTTCAGTTTTTCCAAATTCAATAACAGAAAGCAATAGATATGCTGCCAACAATATCAAAATTCCAAATTCAAGACGCCCTGTGATATTTGAAATGAATATTATAATACTCATCAAAAATCCGACCAACATCATCGTTCTTTTCTTGCAGACTGCATTATGTATTTCATATATTGCAATAAGTGTTATCCCTAAAACTGCTGCAATAAATAATTCATTATATGGAAAAAACAAAACTGCAAAAAACAAAATTAATCCGACAAATGAAGTAAGAAGCCTTTTAACCATAATCAGACACCTCCATACCTTCTGTTTCTGTTTTGATAATCAAGTATAGCCCTGTGCAAATCTTTCACACTAAAATCAGGCCACAATTTATTTGTAAACCATAGCTCCGAATATGCTAATTGCCATAACAAGAAGTTGCTTATTCTTTCCTCTCCGCTTGTTCTTATTATCAAATCAGGGTCAGGCTGATTAGCAGTATAAAGATGCTCACTTATCTTTTGTGCATTGATATCATTAATTCCATACTCGCCATCAATAATTTCTTTACAAATACCCTTTAAAGAATTCACAATTTCTTCTCTCGAACCGTAGTTAAGTGCAATATTCATCACTATACCATCATTATTTTTAGTAAATTCTTCAGTTTTGATAATTTCCTCTTGAAGCTCTTCTGATAATTCCTTTCTTGAACCTATTGCCTTGATTACAACATTTTCGCCAGCAAGAGTGGTTTTTGCATTTTTTAAGTAATCCATCAATAAATTCATGAGATAATCGACTTCATCCTTAGGTCTTTTCCAGTTCTCAGTTGAAAAAGCATAGACTGTTATGTACTTTATTCCCATTTTGTTGCACTCTGTCACAATCTTTTTTAAGGCTTCAGCACCTGCAGAATGTCCTGCACTTCTTGGCAATCCTCTTTTTTTTGCCCATCTGCCGTTTCCGTCCATTATAACTCCAATATGGACAGGCAATCTGTTATAATCTATTTCTTCTAATAATTTATCTCTCTTTTTAAAAAATCCCATAATAACCTCTTTATAGTTTAAGACGGATATAACATCCGTCTTAAACTCAAATTTCTAATATTTCCTTTTCCTTACTAGCTGTGATATCATCAATTTCCTTGATGTATTTATCAGTCAATGCCTGAATATCCTTTTCAATTGTTTTCAATTCGTCTTCTGTCACTTCACCATTCTTCTTCTGAGCCTTGTAATCGTCCATTGCATCTCTTCTTGCATTTCTGACCTGTACTTTAGCTTCTTCAGAATACTTTCTGACAGTCTTAACAAGCTCTTTTCTTCTCTCCTCTGTTAATGGAGGGAATGCAAGTCTTATTACCTTACCATCATTTTGAGGTGTTACTCCAACCTCTGACTTTAAGATTGCTTTTTCAATCTCCTTTAGGATTGACATATCCCAAGGTTGAATAACAAGCATTCTTGGCTCTGGTGATGAAATTGAGCCCACTTGCGCAACAGGAGTCATTGTTCCATAGTAATCAATTGAAACTTTATCAAGTACTTGTGCATTTGCTCTTCCTGCTCTTATAGTCTTTAGTTCACTATTAAAGCCCTCAACTCTTTTATTCATTTTTTCTTCAACTTGCGGATAGTTTCCCATATCAATTCCCCCTATATCAATATAAATTAATTTCTTTTTCCATCTTTAGTCACAATTGTTCCAATATGCTCTCCATTAATAGCTCTTATAATATTCTGTGGGTCATCCAGACCAAATACTAAAATAGGCATATTATTGTCACGGCACATTGATGCTGCAGTAGAATCCATAACTCCCAATTCTTTTCCAAGAATATCACTAAATGACAACGAATCAAATTTCTTTGCATCAGGATTTATATTAGGATCAGAATCATACACTGCATCAACCTTTTTAGCTAAAAGTATTATATCTGCCTCTATTTCTGCTGCACGAAGTGCTGCAGTTGTGTCTGTTGACATAAATGGGCTTCCTGTTCCACAACCGAAAATAACAACTCTTCCCTTTTGCAAATGACGCATTGCCTTTCCTCTTATATAAGGCTCAGCAATAGAATGCATTTCGATGGCAGTTTGAACTCTTGTTTCAACCTCACAATTTTCTAATGCAGAGCATAGTGCAAGGGCATTGATTGTTGTTGCTAACATACCCATATGGTCTGCTCTTGTTCTGTCCATATTTTCACTGCTTCTGCCACGCCAGAAGTTTCCACCTCCGACAACAATAGCAATTTCAACTCCCATTTGGGCAACCTCTTTAATGCTTTTTGAAATCTTTTCCAAGGTAGCCTCATCAAGTCCAAATTTTTTATCGCCTGCAAGAGCCTCGCCACTTACCTTCAAAAGTATTCTTTTGTATTTCGGTTCCATACAATGCCTCCCAGTAATTTCATTTATTATCTTGAATATATTATACACAATAATGATAAAAAGGTCAAGATAAATTTACAATATTTGCGATACATATAAGCTCAATTATTTGGAATAATACTCATATCACAATTTTTAGGGGTATAAGTATGAAAAAGATACAACTATTGCTATCAGCAACTAATCTATGGATTTTTGGAGTATTCTTAAATATATACAATAATGCACTTTCACATATGCTAAAAGAAAACTCATCTCTTTCAAAAAAACATATTGTTTATATTTCTAAATTATATGAGCATTATATTGACATATGGAAAAAGTTCGAAAAAAAACATCTCCTGTTTATATCAAACTTCTTCAACACATAAGAAAAGCTACACTTAATAAAGTGTAGCTTTTAACAATTATTTGCTTTCTAAATATGCATTAATATCTGCAATAAGCTTATCTGCATCGGCTCCGTGTACCATACAAGCCTGCTCAACTGTTTCTCCACTTGCAGAAGGACAACCCAAGCAATGCATTCCAATATCTAAAAAGAATTTTGATGTTCCCATATCCATCTTCAAAACATCCATAATTATCATATCTTTAGTTACTTTCATTTTTATATCATACCTTTCTTTTAAATTAATAATTATTATACTACATAATTTTATTTTTTTCAAGCTTTTAGAGAATAAATTTGCTCAAATTCTGCCTCGTTTAAGGTTTCCTTTTCAAGAAGCTCTTTTGCTACTCTCTCGAGTATATCCTTATTTTCAGACAGAAGCTTTTTAGTTTTTTCATATAGCTCACCAATTATCTTCTTAACCTCATCATCAATTTGTGATGCAGTTTTTTCCGAATACATCTTTGAATGTCCAAAATCTCTTCCCAAAAACACCTCTTCATTGTTATCATAGCAAACAAGTCCCAGTTCCTCATTCATTCCATACATAGTAATCATTGAACGAGCCACATTTGTTGCCATTTTAATATCATTGGATGCTCCTGTACTTATATCATCAAGCATTATTTCCTCTGCTGCTCTGCCACCGAGAGATTTTATAATTGAATTCATCATTTCACCCTTTGAAGAATAGAATACATCCTCCTTAGGGGTATACATGGTATATCCTCCTGCTCTTCCACGAGGAATTATTGAAACCTGATGGACTTTTTCATCTTTATCAATTAGTTTTGATACTATCGCATGGCCAGCCTCATGGTATGCTGTCAAGGTTCTTTCCTTTTGGGTGATTTTCTTTGATTTCTTTTCTGCACCCATCATAACCTTAATATTTGCATCCTCAATATCCTTAGAATCTATTTTTTCTTTACCTCTTCTTGCTGCAAATATTGCCGCTTCATTCATAAGGTTTTCCAAATCTGCACCAGTGTATCCTGATGTAACCTTTGCTATTCTTGATAAGTCAACACCCTCATCAAGAGGCTTCTTCTCGGAATGAATTTTTAAAATTTCTTCTCTTCCCAAAATATCAGGAACATCAACAACAATTTGTCTGTCAAATCTTCCAGGTCTTAATAGAGCTGGGTCTAAAATATCAGGTCTGTTTGTGGCAGCAATGATAATTATGCCCTCATTCGCGCCAAATCCGTCCATTTCAACAAGAAGCTGATTAAGAGTTTGCTCTCTTTCATCGTGACCGCCTCCCATTCCTGCTCCTCTTTTTCTTCCCACTGCATCTATTTCGTCTATAAAAATAATGCAAGGCTTTTGCTTTTTAGCTTGCTCAAATAAATCTCTTACCCTTGATGCACCAACACCAACATAAAGCTCAACAAAATCAGAACCACTTATTGAGAAAAATGGCACACCTGCCTCCCCTGCAACTGCTCTTGCAAGCAAAGTTTTTCCTGTACCTGGTGAACCTACAAGTAAAACTCCCTTTGGTATTCTTGCACCTAAGGAAATAAATTTCAGGGGATTTTTCAAAAACTCAACCAATTCCATTAATTCCTCTTTTTCTTCTGTTGCCCCTGCAACATCTGAAAATTTAGTTTTTTTAGCACCTTCGGTCATAAGCTTTGCTCTGTTTTTAGTGAAACCGCCATTTTTCCCACCCATTCCCGAGAACAGGAACATTGCAAAGATAACTAATAAAATAACACTTGATATAGGTGTTATTAATCCCATCCATGAAATTTTAGGCTCGCATACAGTAAATTTTAATTTTCCCATTGAGGTTTGCTCATTAATATGATTTCCGATATCATTATATAATGCATCAGTTGAAGGAATTCTTACCTTGATTTTTGTATTCCTTGCTGCACCATCACGAACTATTACTCCATCAGGATATATTGCAGTCACTTCATCCTCACACAAGTCAATCTTTGTGATTTTTTCATTCTTAACAAGATTTATAAAATCAGAATACGCAACTGATACTCCTGAATCTGTCATACCAAAAACCATAGAATATAACAATAGGGCTATAAAAATTATAAACAACCATGAACTAACATTTTTGTATTTTTTTTGCATTTAATTGCCTCTCCTCTCGGTTACTTCTGCAGACATAAGCTTTTCCCCAAAACAAAATCGTCTGTCAGCTCTTTTTCCAACAACCCAGACAATATCATCATCATAAGTTAAAATAGGCACAAGCTCTCTCATTAAAACAGGAATTTTTAAATCAGTGAAATAATCAGAAAGCTTTTTTGTTCCATTCATTCCACAAGGAAAAAACTTATCTCCCACTCTTCTGTTTCGTACTTTAAATTCTTTTCCGTCTTTAATATAAAAATAGATTTTGTCTTTCGTGTTCTTCTTTATCTCTTTTTCTTCTTTTATAATTATATACATTTTACTCTCAGGAATAAAAAACTCAATATCAGGACTGATTTCATATTCAAATCTGACATTCTTCTTTTTTGTTTCTTCGAAATAGAGTGTTCCATACTCAATTTTGGCACTTATTCCCTCCGGCAGATTAATTGATTTTGATGTCATTTTGCTCTTAATATGTTTAACAATTTTATTGATATGAAGCTGTTGCAAATTTTGGGTTTTCTCTGTATAATTTTTAAAGTGAGTTAAAATTACATTTTTTATTATAATTTCATCCTCTTCTAATAATTCATCCAGATACAGCTTATTAGAAACTGCACTTCTATCATATATTTTTTTTGTGTAGCTATCAATAAAGCTTATGGCTTCTTTAAATATTTGTGAATTATTTGTGATGGTATCAATGAATTTAGGGTTTATATTATCTTCTATCATTGGAATAAGATTTAATCTTATTTTATTCCTTGTGTAATCAGTTTCAAAATTTGTCTTGTCTACAACAAAGGAGAGCCCATTATTTTCACAATACTCTTC
>JAZNOH010000250.1:0-1888 GCA_045580715.1 Clostridia bacterium | reverse complement strand
CTTCAGAATCATCACAGACCACAAAACAATCTCTTACCCTCTCTGCTATAAAACCCTTCTTGATATACTCTTCTATTAAGTTTATCAAAGAATTATAAAAACCATTATAATTAAACAAAATTATAGGCTTATCATGCCTTTTTAATTGCTTCAAAGTTAAAATTTGGAAAAATTGATCCATAGTACCTATGCCACCAGGAACAATTATAAAAGCATTTGCCGAAAATTCCATTACAGACTTTCTTTCAGCCATACTATCAGTATAAATTGTTTGAGTACAATCAGAATAAATAGGCTCAAATTCATGCATAAAATGAGGGGCTACCCCTAAAATATCAGACTCACTTTTTTTAAAACCATCAGCAACTGCACCCATCAAACCAGTACTGCCAGCACCAAATACTAATGAATAACCATGTTTACCTAACTCATAACCAAGTTCTTCAACACTTTTCTTATACTTTGGAGCGATTCTATCACTTGCAGCACCATAAACACAAACCACAAACTTCTTATTCATAGCACTACCCCCTCACTTTTTCTTTCCAATCTAATCCAAAGTCAGAACGCTTTATCTTACACATTTCACCATTACTTCTATAAAAAACTATACCTTCTACATAATGAGAAGATAACCAATCTCTTATAGAATCAAACGATAATTTAGAAACATCTAAATCTTTGCATTCCACAGAGCCATGCAAAACAAATTTATCTTTATCAAAATTCTCAGGATTTCCCTGAAAATGAGGACCACACAACTCATAAGTTCTATCATTTTCAAATACAAAACCATCAGTTAAAGCATTTTCATAAGCAACAACAAACCACTTATCACCAGGATTATCTTTACTCACCCTTACCCAACAAGGCAAATGACCAGTCACTGGGTCTGCTTCAGGTTGACACTTAATAGCACCATCAGGAACTTTTTTACCTTTCTTGGCATCATAACGCTTCCACAATTCATCCTTATAAAAATAAGTTGCAGTACCATCAAATTTAATAGTTGCACGAACAGGCTCTTCAAATACCCATTCACAACCTTTTGTTACCTGAGAAGTTATAGTCTTTATCTTATGGTCTTCAAATATTCTAACAAATAATGAAGGCATCTTTTTCATATATCACTCAACTCCATTCATTAAGTATTATTTTTATAATTAATGTTTAAGTTTATATGCTAATTAAACACATTCTATGCCACCTTAAAGACAAGTTTATGCAAAAGACATAAAACTAACCTACTGCACAAAAACTTTTAAAATAGACACAAATAAAGAGCCAATTCAAAAAAAATTGGCTCTTATGGCGGAAGGTGTAGGACTCGAACCTACGCTCCGAATTACTCGAAGAATGGATTAGCAATCCACTGCAGTACCAACTATGCTTAACCCTCCATTATTCATCTAAACCCTTTAGCAAAGCCTTCCTATCCCTATGAGAATAATATAACACTTTCCCATAACGACCCCTCTGCCTTGTCTTTATACCCCAACCACAAGCTACATAATGAGTAACATTACCATCACGCATATAATTAGGACTTCTTTTTACTTTTGCAATATGCTTTTCATAAATAAGGCCACCACGCTCACCAAAGTCAGACAACATTCTCTTACGCTTTTGCACTTTTCGATTAGTAAGATTTATTCTTTCTTGTCGACTTCTTGACATGATGGCACCAACTCTCTAATAAATATATTAAAGATACCTATTTAGTTTCTGCAGTAGAATTATTATCTGTTTCAACCTTATCTTTATCTTTCTTTGACACAGACTTTGTAAAATCTTTCAAATCCTTTAAACCAGATAATTTTGATTTTCCACTACCACCTAACAAATTAGATATCTTATCCATAACCTTTGTATAAGTAGTATTTGTGCT
>JAZNOH010000249.1:0-3147 GCA_045580715.1 Clostridia bacterium | reverse complement strand
ACAAGTCTTTAGCAACGCCATTACCCACAGGGTTAAAACGCCACTCGCCACCCTTTTTATATAATTCACCAACTATCATAGAAGTTACTTCTTTATAATAGTCAGTCAAATTAAACTTAACAAGTTCCTTATTAGTTGACTTATCTACTACACGAACATAAGCATTACATACATTACTAAAATTATAGCCCTTTTCCAATGCTTCATTAATAGAAACAACAAATACTATTTTATCAGCATTAGGATTCAATTGTGATAAACGAATATTAATAACTTCATCATCACCAACCCCATCACCAGTTTTATTATCACCAGAATGAGTTACACTACCATCAGGAGAAGCAGGCTGATTATAGAATACAAACCAATCATCACCAAGAACTTTACCATTAGCCCCTAAAATAAATGCTTCACTATCAAGGTCATACCCTTGACCATTTGGACCTATATCCCAACCAAGGCCTACAAAAATTTCATTTAAGTTTGGATTCATTTTACTTAACGAAACCTTCTGACCTTTAGCAAGAATAACACCACCACCCGCTGGTCTTGGAGTCGGTGCAACAGGCTGAACAGGAGCAGATGCTACTGGCTGTGGAGCAGAAGTTACAGGTTGCACTGGCTGAACTGGAGCAACAGGTTGAGCAGGCTGAACAGGTGCCTGTGTTCCCCAATTAGGAGTAGAATTTTGAACTGGAGCCTGTTGAACAGGTGCCTGTGTTCCCCAATTAGGAGTAGAGTTTTGAACTGGAGCCTGTTGAACAGGAGCCTGAGTTCCCCAATTAGGAGTAGAATTTTGAACTGGTTGCTGAACAGGCTGTGCAGGTGCTTGAGTTTCCCAAGCAGGAGTAGAATTTTGCACAGGTTGTTGAGCAGGTTGGGTAGCAGGAGCAGGTTGACCACTAACCGCAGCATTCGCTAAATCTTCCAAACTTACTGCACCCTTAACATTTTCTGGAATACCAAACATGTTAACATCTCCCTTCACTTTATCATAACAATATAATAGAATATCCCACCACAAAAACAAAAAGTGGGTGAAAGAATTAAAATTCTCACCCACTCATTATTATTTACTTACAATTTCAGAACCTCTAACTGCCTTTTCAACAACAGTAGCATCTACTAAATGAAGATAATTACCTTCCCCTTCGGAATAAGATTTTAAGACACCAGAAACTTTAACCCAAGCACCCTTTTCAGGATAAGAATCATTTGCTGATACAAATTCTATACCTACATATTCCTGATTACCTTCACCATCTTGATAAAGCCTATAAACACTATGATAAACTTTACCCTCTACTTCTGAACTTGTATAAATACCCTCTAAAGTTATTGTACCACCAAGATATGTATTAGCGTCTGTATAGATTGCATTCAATTGAGTTGCAAAAGAAGATGCACCTATTTCAATGCTTTTACCCTCTTTATTGTAATACAATAAGTTCACAATAGCACAAGCACTACCAACTATACCAGTTATAATTACCAGTATTACTATTATACGCTTCAATCTATCAGACATCTCTTACAACTCCTTATTTATTTACAATATGGTCATAAATAACTTTACGAATCATATCGATAGGAATTACAAAGAACGCAAATGTTGCCATTACAACCCAAGTTCTAACTGAAATGTCACAAAGACCAGCAACACCAGATACTACATGAATGAGTACAAATACAAGAGCAAGTACGCAAAGCATTACCAAACTAAATGGCTTGTTTTCACTAATATGCTCAAACAAGTTAATATTAGTGCTACGAGCATTAAATCCATTAAAGATAATTGCAATCATAAAGAATGCCATCAACGCTGACTCTGCATAAATAACCTCTACTGGATTTCCACCAGAATACATTGCCTGAATATAAGGATGTTTAAGAATAAACATACCAACTACTGTACAGAACAACGAAACAACACCAATTTGTGATAACATATATTTAGTAAGCATAGACTCTCCACGCTTAATAGGCTTATCATTCATATATCTTGCCAAAGCAGGTTCACAACCAAATGCAATAGCCGCAAGAGTATCCATTACAAGATTGATAGCAAGAATACTTACGATACTGAAAGGCTGTGCAATACCCATCAAAGGAGCCAAGAAACAAAGTGCAACAGTAGTTACATTAACACAAAGTTGGAAGATAAGGAACTTTCTAATATTGGTAAAAATAGTTCTACCATAAAGAATAGCCTTTTCGATTGATAAGAAGTTATCATCAAGAATTGTGATATCACCAGCTTCTTTTGCAACTTCTGTACCACTGCCCATAGCAAAACCTACATCCGCTTTCTTAAGGGCAGGAGCATCGTTTACGCCATCACCAGTCATACCCGCTACCAAATCAAGTTCCTGTGCAAGATTTACAAGTCTTGATTTATCAGTAGGTAATGCACGAGCAACAACACGAAGTTTAGGAAGAATTTCCTTAACCTTGTCATCGCTCATTTCATTTAACTGAGCACTTGTAAGAGCAACTTCATTATCAGGGTCAGTATACAAACCAGCCTCTTTTGCAATAGCAACCGCTGTTTCATATCTATCACCTGTTACCATAACAACCTGAACGCCTGCTCTCTTAACTTCTTCAATAGCAGTAATAGCTTCAGGACGAACATCATCACGAATACTGATGATACCTACAAGAGTCATCTTTTTAGACTCAACATCATCACCATCAACAGTAGCAACAGCAAGTAATCTCATACTTCTTGAAGCCTGTTCATCCATATAAGAATTAAATCTTTCACGCTGTGCATCAGTAATTTTTACTAATTTACCCTTTGAGTCTACATAAGAAGTACACCTTTCGATAATACGCTCAGCAGCACCCTTTACATATACAGTTGCTTTATCAGCACCCTTTACTACGATACTTGAACATTTCTTTGTACTATCAAAAGCGTTAAATTCACGAACTTCAGCCTTATCAATTTCACCTGAATTTGTATCAAGAATGAACTTCATAAGAGCTCTATCAGTACTATTACCACCAATTACATCTTTACCAGAAATTTTAGCACTGTTATTAGCACCAATACCAATTACAAAATCACTCTTCATGTGATTTGGCATATCACTAATATCAGTAAACTTATCCATTTCACCATTGGCAACATCTACAACAGAT
>JAZNOH010000248.1:0-23831 GCA_045580715.1 Clostridia bacterium | reverse complement strand
CGAAATATCAAAAAATCTAAACATATTTGAAGATACATTCATTCGTGACATCACTCCCCATAAAGCAATTTGTGATGGCGGAGAAATTGCTGCAAAAAAAATAATTGTCACAACTCATTTTCCATTTATAAATAAACACGGAAGTTATTTTTTAAAGCTTTATCAACATCGTTCATATGTAATTGCTTTGGAAAATGTCGAAAAGCTTAACGGTATGTATGTTGATGAAGATGACAAGGGGCTATCGTTCAGAAATTATGAGGATTATCTTCTCCTTGGCGGAGGAGGTCACAGAACAGGAAAAAATGGTGGTGCTTTTAATGAATTAATAGATTTTCAAAAGAAATTTTACCCCGATGCAACATTGTCTTATCAATGGGCAACTCAGGATTGTATGAGCCTTGATGGTATTCCGTATATAGGTGAATATTCCAAAACCACCCCTGATTTATATGTTGCAACAGGCTTTAATAAATGGGGTATTACCTCTTCTATGGTGGCTGCAAAAATTTTATGCGATATGGTTATGGGAAAAGAAAATGAATATTCAGATATTTTCTCTCCCTCAAGAAACATCCTAAAGCCTCAGCTTGCTGCTAACTGCCTTGAAACTCTCACAAATTTTATAACACCGACTAAAAAACGATGTCCTCATTTGGGTTGTGCTCTTAAATGGAATAAGGCTGAACATTCCTGGGATTGCCCATGCCACGGCTCCCGATTTGACGAGAATGGAAAGCTGATTGACAATCCTGCAACAGGGGATGCGTTTAAAAATTAATATGAGCATACAAACACCTTATTTTGCATAGTATTGAATATATGTAAAAGAGGTGTTTGTATGAAGGACTATATTGAGTACAGAGTAATTGAGCTTGCCAACTACATTATCGATAACAACGCAACTGTGCGAGCTGCTGCAAAGGAATTCCATATTTCCAAGTCGACAGTGCACAAGGATGTCACCGAAAGATTGCAAAAATTAAACTGCGAGCTTTTCAAAAATGTTTCAGATATACTGAATGTAAACAAATCCGAAAGACATATAAGAGGCGGAATTGCCACAAAGGAAAAATATAAAAAACTACGCACAAATACATAAAAGCAGGCATTTTTGCCTGCTTTCATTTTAATAATTTTCATATAACATAACATCACATAAAATTCCATCATATACTCTTACATATGCGTATACTCTGTCTCTTTCCTCTTCCCAGTTTGTTATGTTATCATTTTCATCTTTTGAAAATATTTCAGATTTTGGAATTTTCTCTGCCGATAATATCTTCACTTTTTCTTTTCTTGAGCTTGCATCATAGCTATACACAACTGTGTTTAGCTCAATATCAAGATACAGTGCATCACGCTCAAGCCCACCTTGGTTATATAACACAAGAGTGTCATCATAAACATCTGCAACAACTCCGAAAACATTCATTTTCTTTTTATCAGTTATTGTTGTATATAGTCTTGATGCTTCCTCCTCATCCAAAACCACATCAGTTTTTGGTGCTTTAAAAATAAACTCTGCACCAATAAGCTTACCTGAAAGATTTGCATTAAGCCTTATAATATCTCCTGCTACAAGGTCAAGAACTGAAATTTTTTCAGCTTCATCTAAATATGAAAGTAAATAATCGGTATCAAACTCAACCTTACACTCTTCACCCCTGTATAAAACTGTCAGTGATGCAACTGCTTCATTTAATACATTCAATTCCTCTTGTACATCCTTGACAACTGCAAAAGCACCAACTGCTGCGGCAGTATTTCCATATACAGGAACAAATTCTTTTTCATAATATTCGATTTTGTCAGATGGAACAGAATATGATTTATCTGTCCCTAAATCTGTATATATCTTTAAAACAAATTCAGTATCAGGACACATAAACTCCAGTTCTGCTTTTTTATCCTTTATATTCACTATCTGAGAATCATAGATTCTGTTATCTGATGTATATATAACTGCAACAGCCATCTGGTCCGGCTCATTTATCTTTAGTTCTATGAGTTTATTGGTGTCCTTTTCTTTATATGCTTTGATATCGATGTCCTGTGCAAAAACAGACACATATGACATCATAAATATAAGCACAAAGCATATTAATCTCTTCATTTTAACCAAGTACAATCTTCTTCCATGCTTCATATGCCTTATCCCACTCATCTGAATTTTGTGGCTCATATGTTGCAATGTCAAAAGATTTTCTGACAATTTTTCTGCCCTCTTCTATATCTTTTATTGCTCCGACACCAATTCCCTGAACAATAACATTACCGATACTTGTAGCCTCAACAGGACCTGCTAAAACAGTTCTCTTTGTTGCATTGGCAGTAAACTGACAAATCATTTTATCCTTAATTCCACCGCCAACAATATTGATAACAGAATACTTATTGCCTGTTACATCCTCCATACCCTCAACTGTCTGACGATATTTAAATGCCAAGCTCTGAGCAATACATCTGATTATCTCGCCCTTAGTCTCGGGAACTTTTTGTCCTGTCTTTTCACAATATTCTCTTATTCTTCTTGGCATATTACCAGGTGTCTGGAATGCAGGATAATCGGGGTCGATAAAGCTTTCAAATGGTTTTGCTGCATTTGCCTGTTGCTCAAGCTCATCAAATGTAAGCTCTTCTCCCTCTCTCTTCCATTGACGGCGTGATTCCTGAATTAACCATAAGCCCATGATATTTTTCAAAAATCTTATGGTCTTGTTAACTCCACCCTCATTTGTGAAATTATATTTCATTGCATCTGCAGTGACATTAGGCTCTTTTAATTCAACACCCATCAAAGACCAGGTTCCGCTTGATATGTAGATAAAATCTTCATTATCAACTACAGGAACAGATGCAACTGCTGAGCCTGTATCGTGAGATGCAACTGCAATTACAGGAATTTGAGAAACTCCCAATTCCTCTGCAATCTCAGGTAGTAACACACCAACCTGTTCACCAGGATAAACCATTTTAGCAAATATATCTGTAGGTAAATCAAGCTTTTTTAATAAGTCTGTTGCCCATGTATGTGTTCTTGAATCAAACATTTGTGAGGTTGATGCAATTGTATATTCACATCTCTTTTCACCTGTCAAAAGGAAATTCAATAAATCAGGCATAAACAAAAGTGTTTTTGCATTTTCCAATGCAACATCTCCTGAAAGCTTTGCTGAAAGCATCTGGAAAAGTGTGTTAAACCAGTTAAATGCTATACCTGTTGAATTGAAAATTTCTTCTTTCGGAACTCTCTTAAATGCTTCATCATACATTCCGTCTGTTCTTGTATCTCTGTAGTGATATGGGTTTGAAAGAAGCTTGTCGTTCTTATCAAGCAAGCCATAGTCAACTCCCCAGGTATCAATACCGATACAATCAATATCCCTGTCCCCTGAATTTGCACAAGCCAATATTCCTTGCTTGATTTCGTGGAACAATCTCATAACATCCCAATAAAATCCGCCATTCATTGTTACAGGATCGTTTGCAAAACGGTGCTTTTCCTCTAATTTGATTTTCTCTCCGTCAAATGTGGCAAGCATTGCTCTACCACTTGATGCACCAAAGTCAAATGCCAAAAACTTATATGTTTTTCCCATAATAGACCTACTCCTTAATCTTTTTTTAATAAATCTCTGATTTCTGTTAACAAAATTTCCTCATTTGATGGTTTTGGAGGCTCTTCTGCCTTGATTTCCTCTTGCTTTTTCTCAAATCTTGCCTTAGTTGTATTTATGATTTTAACCATAGCAAATACAACTATTGCAATAATCAAAAAGTCAATAACAGCCTGAACAAAGCTTCCATATTTTATTGCATTTTCTGCAGTTGTTTCTGTGGCTTGGGCAATGACATACTTTAAGTCTGAAAAATTAACCTTTCCTGTAATCACAGAAATTGCCGGTGTGATGACATCAGCAACAAGAGAATTCACGATTTTTGTAAAAGCAGTACCAATAATGATACCGACGGCCATGTCAATCACATTTCCTCTTGCAATGAAGGTTTTAAATTCATCAATAATTTTCATAACCAATTCCTCCCGATAATCAGAAATTCAATCTTTCCTCGATATACTTATCGATATCCTCAATTTTAATTCTTGTTTGTTCCATTGAGTCTCTTTCACGAATAGTTACTGTGCCATCTGTTTCAGAGTCAAAGTCATATGTGATACACCAAGGTGTTCCGATTTCGTCCTGTCTTCTGTAACGCTTACCGATTGAGCCTGCTTCATCATATTCACAGTTATATTTTTTAGAAAGCTCTTCAAACACCTTTGTTGCTCCCTCTGAAAGCTTCTTTGAAAGTGGCAAAACAGCCGCCTTAACTGGTGCTAATGCAGGGTGAAGATGTAGGACTACTCTTGTGTCTCCGTCACCCAAATCCTCTTCATCATATGCTTCAACCAAAAATGCTAAAGTCACTCTGTCTGCACCCAATGATGGTTCAACACAATATGGGATATATCTTTCATTTGTTACCTGGTCAATATATTCCATACTCTCGCCTGAATGTGTCTGGTGTTGCTTTAAGTCAAAGTCTGTTCTGTCAGCGATACCCCACAACTCACCCCAACCAAATGGGAACACAAACTCAATATCAGATGTTGCATTTGAATAGTGAGAAAGTTCTTCAGGAGAATGGTCTCTGAATCTTAAGTTTTCTTTCTTCATTCCCAAATCCAACAACCATTGCATACAGAAATCTTTCCAATAATAGAACCATTCCATATCCTTACCTGGTTCACAGAAAAATTCCAATTCCATTTGTTCAAATTCTCTTGTTCTGAAAGTAAAGTTTCCTGGTGTGATTTCGTTTCTGAATGATTTACCAACCTGTCCGATACCAAAAGGAATTTTCTTTCTTGATGAACGCTGAACATTCTTAAAGTTTACAAAAATACCCTGTGCAGTTTCAGGACGAAGATAAACAGTTGATGCTGAATCCTCTGTAACACCCTGGAATGTCTTGAACATAAGGTTAAATTGACGGATATCTGTGAAATTCTGCTTTCCGCACTCAGGACAAACAATATTGTTTTCCTTGATAAATTCAAGCATCTTCTCATTACTCCAGCCATCAACAGTTAAGCTTTCACCCTTATTGAATGCAAAATCTTCGATAAGTTTATCTGCTCTGTGACGAGCCTTACACTCCTTACAGTCCATCAATGGGTCTGAAAAACCACCTATATGACCTGATGCAACCCATGTCTGAGGGTTCATAAGGATTGCACAATCAACACCCACATTATATTTTGATTCCTGAATGAATTTTTTCCACCAGGCTTTTTTGACATTGTTTTTAAATTCAACACCCAAAGGACCGTAATCCCAAGTATTTGCTAAGCCTCCATATATTTCAGAGCCTGCAAATATGTAACCTCTTCCTTTGCATAGCGTCACGATTTTGTCCATTGTTTTTTCAGTATTTTTCATTTTCTTTTCACCTTTCGTTTTGTTACTTCCTATATTTTATCAAATATTATAGTAAATTGCAATAACTTTTATGAAAATTTGTCTTATAATTATATTGCATCAAAAATCTCCTTGACACAACTTTCCTTTTATGATATAATTTGTATGATTTTAAATATAAAAATGAAATGGAGTGTTTTTAATGAATAGAATTAAAACAATCGAAACTCGTGACCTTTGTAAAAGTGCTAAAAACGGTGGCTGTGGTGAATGTCAGACATCTTGCCAGTCAGCTTGTAAAACATCTTGTGGCGCTATAAATCAACAGTGCGAAAACGAAAACAAATAATTAAAATGCCGCCTTTAATGGCGGCGTTTTTACAGTGTGGAGGTTATTATGGTTCATCAATATAAGCTTAACGGATATAACATAGTTCTTGATACTGCAAGCGGCTCTGTTCATGTGGTTGACGAGGTTGCTTATGATATAATCGAAAGCTTTAAAAATAAATCAGAAGAGGAAATTATTTCGGATATTACAGTAAGATATGATGTCAGTAGAGATGAGGTGGAAGAGTGTATTGAGGATGTGAAAACTCTTGAAAAACAAAACAAACTCTATGCAAAGGATAATTATGAAGAATTAACACCAAAGCTAAATAAAAACAGTTGTGTTATAAAAGCCTTGTGCTTACATATTGCTCACACCTGTAATCTTAACTGCTCCTACTGCTTTGCAAGTCAGGGAAAATATCAGGGCGACAGAGCATTGATGAGCTTTGAAACAGGAAAAAGAGCATTGGATTTCCTTATTGAGAATTCAGGAACAAGACACAATCTTGAGGTTGATTTTTTTGGTGGCGAGCCACTTATGAACTGGCAGGTTGTTAAGGACCTTGTTAAATATGCCAGAAGCATTGAAAAAGAACACAATAAAAATTTCAGGTTTACACTTACAACCAATGGTGTTCTGATTGATGATGATGTAATTGACTTTTGCAACAAGGAAATGGATAATGTTGTTCTTAGTCTTGACGGAAGAAAAGAAGTTCACGATAAATTCAGAGTGAATTATGAGGGAAAAGGAAGCTACGACACAATTGTTCCAAAATTTCAGGAATTTGTAAAAAGGCGTGGGGATAAAAGCTATTATATGAGAGGAACATTTACCCACCATAACACCGACTTTACAAATGATATTTTCCATATGGCAGATTTAGGTTTTACCGAATTAAGTATGGAGCCTGTTGTATGCTCACCAAAAGACCCGTCAGCACTTACTGACGAAGATTTACCTGTTTTGTTTGAGCAATATGAAATTCTTGCAAAAGAAATGATTAAAAGAAAGAAAAACGGGAACGGATTTACATTCTATCATTATATGATAGATTTAAAAAATGGACCTTGCATATATAAACGAGTATCGGGCTGTGGCTCAGGAACTGAATATATGGCTGTCACCCCATGGGGAGATTTATATCCTTGCCATCAGTTTGTCGGCGATGAAAAATATAAATTAGGTGACATATATAACGGTGTAACAAACACCAACATTCAGGACGAATTTAAAAAATGCAATGCATATTCAAGACCTGGTTGCAGAGATTGTTGGGCAAAGCTTTATTGTGCAGGTGGTTGTGCTGCCAATTCATATCACGCAACAGGCAGTGTTTCAGGAATTTATGAATATGGTTGTGAACTGTTCAAAAAGAGAATTGAATGCGCAATAATGATGCAGATTGCTTATGAAGATGAAAACTCCAATATTTGATTTCGTAAAAAAATATTCCGCTAGCTGCATATCAAGATTTCATATGCCTGGTCATAAGGGCGTAGAATTTTTAGGTTGTGAGTCTATGGATATAACTGAAATTTATGGCGCTGACAGCTTATATGAAGCAGATGGAATTATAAGGCAGAGCGAAAAAACAGCTTCTAAAATATTTAATACAGGCGATACCTTCTATTCAACAGAGGGGTCATCGCTTTGTATTCGCGCAATGATATATGCAGCTTTAATAAACACCAGTAAAAAACCATTGATTGCTGCTGCAAGAAATGTGCACAAATCATTTGTTTATGCAGTTGCAGCACTTGATTTGGATGTATGCTGGATATATCCAAAAAATTCAGATTCACTTTGCAGCGGCTCAATCACTGCTGATGAGGCAGAAAAAGTTTTAAAAGAATATGAGCCATTTGCTCTTTATATAACATCGCCAAACTATATCGGTGAAATGAGCGATATCAAAGAAATTGCAAAAGTATGCAAAAAATATGATACACCATTGCTTGTTGATAATGCTCATGGGGCATATCTGAAATTTTTTGACACGCATCCTATTAATTTAGGTGCAGCTATGTGTTGTGACTCTGCTCATAAAACCTTACCTGTTTTAACAGGTGGTGCATATTTGCACATTTCAAAGGAATACAATGAAATATATTCTCCTGTTATCAAAGATGCAATGTCGTTTTTTGCATCAACCAGTCCGTCATACCTGACTCTTTGTTCGCTTGATTTATGCAACAAGACTTTGACATCAAACTATGATGAGTTAATCCAATCTACTTTTCATAGTGTTAATGAATTAAAGGAATATATAAAGAGCAGAAATTTCGAGCTATACGGATGTGAGCCACTGAAAATAACAATTCATACAAACGGAAATAAAATGGCCAGAAAATTAAGAGAACTTGGCGGAGAGTGTGAATATTCAGACGATGAATTTATAGTTTTTATGTTTACTCCCCAAAATACAAAAAAGGACTTTGATTTAATTAAAAAATTAATTTCCTCTTGCGAAAATAATAAGCCAATAACTTCACCCTCAATTGAGAAGGGAGAAAAATCTATATCAATAAGAAAGGCACTTTTATCAAAACAGGAGCTTGTAAAAACCGAACACGCAGTCGGAAGAATTTGTGCTTCTCCAACGGTTTCCTGCCCTCCTGCAATTCCGATTGCTGTTTGTGGCGAGCTAATTACCGAAAAAAAAGCAGAATTATTTAAATTTTATGGTATTGATAAAATAAGCTGTGTAAAAACAGATAAGAAATAAGGTTTCTTATCTGTTTTTTATTCAATTTTACCCTTATGCCCTCTCATATTTCCTTATCCTTATACATATTATACAAAAGCAAGCAGAAAATTTTAACTATTCTGTCATTGCTTTTTTTGTTTAAATAGTATAAAATTATGGTATATACAACATATATCTTGTGAAGAATTGATAAAACTTTGCAGATATATTGAAAAAGGAGGAAAACATAATGGGAAATTTTAAAATGGACAGTATCAGAAATGTTGTTATGATGGGGCACGGAAAATCCGGAAAAACAACACTCGCAGAGGCAATGCTGATTAACAGCGGTGCAATTGACAGAATGGGTAAGGTCGCAGACGGAAATACTGTTTCTGACTATGATCCTGAAGAAGTGAAGAGACAACTCTCCATTCAGGCAACTATGATTCCGGTTGAATGGAAGGGTATGAAATATAATATGATTGATACACCAGGATATTTCGATTTTGCCGGCGAAGTTAAAGAAGGCTTGCGTGCAGCAGATTCAGCTCTTATTGTTTTGAGCGGTCGAAGTGGTGTTTCAGTTGGAACAGAGCAAGTATTTAAATATGCTAAAATTAAGGGTGTTCCAATTATGTTCTTCGTTAACAAAATGGATGATGAAAGAGCTAACTACCAAAAAACTCTTGAAGAAATGAAAGAAAAATTTGGAAAATCTATCACTCCTTTTGTTATTCCTATAAGAGAAGGCGAAAAATTTAAGGGCTATGTTGATATAGTTGATATGACGGCAAGAAGATATGAAGGAATTGAGAGAATTGACATTCCTGTTCCTGAAGAAATGGAAGCAGAAATTGCTCCTCTTCGCGATATGATTATGGAAGCTATCGCAGAAACTGACGATGCACTTATGAATAAATATTTTAATGGTGAAGAATTTACATTTGATGAAATTAAGAAAGCAATCAGACAAGGTGTAAAGGACGGAACAATATACCCTGTATATTGCGGAACAGGTCAGGATAATGTAGGTGTAATGAGCTTGATGGACGGAATCGGAAAATATCTTCCTAATCCTAACGAAATCACTGAGGTGGCTCATAATTCAAAAACAGGTGAGCCTGTTGAGGTTGTTCAGGATGCTCAGGATACAACTTCTGCAATAATATTCAAAACAATTGCTGACCCTTATGTAGGAAAAATGTCATTATTCAGAGTATACTCAGGCAGTGTTAAATCAGACAGCACACTATATAATCCTAATAAGGATACATACGAAAAAATCGGTAAGGTATTTACGCTGACAGGCAAAAAACAGCAGGATGCTTCTGAAATAATCGCAGGAGATATCGGTGTGGTTGCGAAGCTTGATAAGTCAAAAACAGGCGATACACTATGCGCAGAAAATAAAAATATTATATTAAGTGGTATTGAATTCCCTGCACCTGTCATTTCTATGGCAGTTTATCCTGAGTCTAAGGGTGACGAAGAAAAAATTGTCAGTGGTCTTGTAAAGCTTACTGATGAAGACCCAACTTTTACAGTTACAAATAATTCTGAAACAAAACAAACCTTGATTAACGGTCAGGGCGAGCAGCATATTGATGTTATCGTAAACAAACTAAAAGCAAAATACGGTGTTAATGTTAAATTAGAAGATCCAATCGTTCCTTACAGAGAAACAATTTTAGGAAAAGCAACTGTAGAAGGAAAACACAAAAAGCAATCAGGTGGTCATGGTCAGTATGGTCATGTTAAGATTGAATTTGAACCTGGTATCACAGAGGATATGATATTTGAAGAAAAAATATTTGGCGGAAGTGTTCCTAAGAACTATTTCCCTGCAGTTGAAAAGGGATTGAGAGATTCTTGTGCTCACGGAGTTTTAGCAGGTTATCCTGTTGTTAACTTAAAGGCTACCCTTCTTGATGGCTCATATCACCCTGTTGACTCATCTGAGATGGCATTTAAAACTGCAGCTTCAATTGCCTATAAGGAAGGCTTGAAGCAAGCTAAGCCTGTTTTATTAGAGCCAATCGGAGCGTTGAAAGTATATATCCCTGAAAACATTATGGGTGATGTTATTGGTGATATCAATAAACGAAGAGGTCAGATTATGGGCATGGGCGAAAGTGAATTGCCAGGTCTTAATCTTGTTGAGGCAGAGGTTCCAGTATCAGAAATGCACAAATATGCGACTGACCTTCGTTCAATGAGTCAAGGCCGCGGAAGTTTCACCTTTGAGTTCACAAGATATGAAACTGCACCTTCAAGCATTGCCGAAAAAGTAATTAGTCTTGCAGCAAACAAGAACAGCTAATTAGTTGGGTAATTTGCACAAAAAAACAAGCAGAAGAGAAGTTATTTTCTCTTCTGTTTTTTTACTTTGGTTATTGTTACTAATAATTTTTTTTAATTTTATATATAATTATCATTACAATTTGACTAAAAATGTGTTATCATTATAGGGTAATATACTTTGAGAAATCATGGAAGGAGAAAATTAATATGGCAGATTTACAATTAAAGGGTATTTACAAAAGATATTCAGGCAATGTTACCGCCGTTAGTGATTTTACACTTGACATAGAGGACAAAGAGTTCATCATCTTGGTTGGACCGTCTGGATGCGGTAAGTCAACAACCTTGAGAATGATTGCAGGTTTGGAAGAAATTAGCGAAGGAGAATTGTACATAGGCGGAAACCTTATGAACGATATTGCTCCAAAGGATAGAGATATTGCAATGGTTTTCCAAAACTATGCTCTATATCCTCATATGACAGTTTTTGAAAATATGGCATTTGGTCTTAAATTAAGAAAGACTCCAAAGGATGAAATTGAAAAGCGTGTTAAGGAAGCTGCTAAAATTCTTGATATTGAACACCTCCTTGACAGAAAGCCAAAGGCTTTGTCAGGCGGACAAAGACAGCGTGTGGCTCTTGGTCGTGCTATTGTTCGTAGTCCAAAGGTATTCTTGATGGACGAACCATTGTCAAACCTTGACGCTAAGTTGAGAGTTGCAATGAGAACTGAAATCAACAAGCTTCATAAGAAATTGCAGACAACATTTATCTATGTTACTCATGACCAGACAGAAGCTATGACAATGGGTACAAGAATTGTTGTTATGAAAGATGGTTTCATTCAACAGGTTGATACTCCTGTAAATCTATATCAACGCCCATGCAATATGTTCGTTGCAGGATTTATCGGAAGTCCTCAAATGAACTTTGTTCATGCAACTCTTGTTAAGAAGGATGACGGATTGTATGCACAATTTGGTAGTGAATCAGTTCTACTTCCTGAAAGCAAAGCTTCAAGACCTGAAGTTCAGAACTATATCGGCAAAGAGGTTGTTATTGGTATCAGACCTGAAGACATCCACGATGACGAAATGTTTGTTACAAGCAATCCTCAATGTGTTGTTAAGGCTGAGGTTGATGTAACTGAAATGATGGGTGCTGAAACATATCTTTACTTAAAGATTGCAGGCTCACCATTTGTTGCAAGAGTTAATCAGCGTTCAACTGCAAAGATGGGTGACACACTTGATGTTGTTCTTGATGCTAACAAGATTCACATCTTTGATAAGGATACAGAATTGACAATTTCAAACTAATAATAAAACAAAAAAGTTGTGGCAGTTGCCACAACTTTTTTTTATTTTTCCTCTTCCTCTCTCAATCTATGAAGTGTTTTTCTTGCAAGCCAGTAGCTATCTTTATCCTCTTTTAATTTTTTGAGCCACAAACTCTTATCGGTTATAATACCCCTATGCGCCAATTCCCACACAATGTCATTTACCTCAATCAATTCCTCTATATCATTAAAAACTCTCATCACACAAATCAGTCCTTTATTTTTTAGCTTTTCGGTTGATTTAGTATTATATCTTTTCTGGCAATAGCTTTTCATATTCTTAACAGTTCCTCCAACTCCCGAACCGTGTCCAAAAATTTGTCCGTTACCAATGTACATTTCAACATGACCAACGCCTCTTGTTCGGGAATTATCCTCTCCGCGAAAATAAAGTAAATCACCTTTTTTCATTTTGGACTCATCAGGAATGCCCGACGCAATATTAAGCGCTACCTCTTTTAATACATTTGAATTAATTTGTGCTTGTGTGTTTGCACCGATATGTATATTAAACAGTTTATAGTACCAATACCAGACAGTTCCCGAACAATCTCCAAATCCACTTTCAATAAGTGTTCTTTTATTAACATCCTGTGAGTACTGGTTTTTACCTTTTCTCGTCAATGCCTTACTAACCAACAATTCTCTTTTCTCATCATTTGTCAATTCTTGCTACACCTCTTTAAATTGTTTCCTTATTTGTAGGATTATTTAATATTCCAAAAGTGACGAACAACTCACACACTGAAATCAAAATTGTTTCCAACAACTCTGAGCTTCCAACATTGATTACTCCCAAGGCAATTAATATTGAAAGAATCTGAGTTCCTACACTAATCCATAATACCTTACTTTTAAACCTGTTTTGCATAATTTCCTACACCATCCTTTAAAATACTATCATATACCAATCATTGGCTGAAGCTGAATTGTACGGTTGACGAGCCCATACCTCAAGACCTTCCCCAGTCATATTGAACGCAACTAAAATATCACTTGCAACCGACTTGTACCAGGCCCTTTCATAAGTAAGACTTTCTCCTGCCTCTATATCAACTCTTTGAATATCTCTAACCACTCCGTTTAAGAATACTTTCGTGGCACCGGGAAATACATCTTTCAAAATTTTTCTTCTTAATTCATACCCCGTTTCCTTATATGTCAAAGTTCCAAGGCTAATTGTAAATTCGTTAATTACATTTGCACTGCAAGGAGCAAGTTTTGTTTTTGCAAACCTTCTCATATCAACAACAGAATTATTGGAAGAGATTTTTGCAAGTGGGACAGCATACTGTGAATTAAAGACACTATCTTCTGCACTAACTGAAATATCTATACAATTTTTCGGAATATTTCTGTTAAAACACACCCATATATCACCATTGCTTAACTTTCTCTGTTCCAATACTTTTTGTGTTATATCATATTCTTCTGAATCAACTGTAATTGTACTTCCGTCCATCATAAATGCATTCCCTGGGGATATAGAAAACTTATCATTTTCTATGTCATAAATCACCTTGCACGCATTAACATTATACATTTCGACTCCTGGATAAGTAAGTCCTGAAACCGCATCATTCAACGAAATCAACGGATTATCTCCATCAGTATAATTAAATAGCGAAACGCCTTGCGTAGTAAGTTTAGAAAAGGTCTGGTTTACATCGTCAGCACCGTATAAACTGTTGTCCATAAAGCTGTATATAATGCTCATATCTATCACTCCTCATTTAATTATTCGCAGAGGGCATCTGAAGCAATTGTTCAACAAGCTCTGTTGCAACATCGTTTCCACCGAGCTCGTGATAAGGAATATATAATCTCTTTACATTTTCCTTTGCATAAATTGGACAGACGCCCTTCTTTTCATATTTGTTATAACAATCAATTATTCTGTCACGCAAAAGGGCCTCAACCCCTCTTGCAACAGCCTTATATTTTATTTTATCATCAGAAATCGCCTTCATAACCTTTCTGTGCCATATCGATGCAACAGATAATACCCCCATCATCAGCCATTCCATCCAATTTTCTAACACAAACTCTATTAAATCTGCAATCATTAGCCCTCTCCTTGTCAATTAATTATAATATCTCTTTAAAATAGGCTCCTCATAACTATCCATATCAGTCATTTTTATATCTACGCCATTGACCAAATAATACTGAGTTTGGGAAATCCCTCCATATTTATAATAAACGGGAACAATATCCCCCAACTCATAGTCTGCACCAAATTTTAAATTTCTTAATCTTGATTGAATTTTTCCTGTTTCGCTTTTTTTGAAAAGCTCATCGATTGCTTCACTCTCACTTGAGGAGGATAAAACACAATCCCAATCATAAATACCCTTTTCTTCCCCTCTTTTTATGTAATGCCAACTTGTTTGCTCTTCTGCATCCGCATCATATCCGGCATACCATCCACCATTTGCTTCGGACAAAATATCATTGGAATATTCAAATTTATAGGCCGTTTTTGATTCCATTGAAATTAAAATTTCATTTTTCTTAGGATATATAAACTCAAATCTCCAACATTTATTAATTACATCAAACACCACCCTGTGACCTCTATTAAGCTTGTTACACAAGTCCACACAAAGCGTTTCAACATCATTTGCAGATATTCTCCAAAAATGATTTGACATCGTTTGAGCACCGTTAGGTTCGGGAATTACAAAATTCGAAACTGCCCTATCTGTATCTATACCTGAGGTTTCAAAGCCATTCTCATCTCTTTTAGGTGGCTCTGTGAACCCTTTTTTTAAACAGTATAACAATATTGTTTCAGGATCTGTATATTCTTCAAATATCGTGCTTGTTTTAAAAGGAGGACGCACCCTCTTTGTCATTATCCAATTAACTGTTCTTCCGCAAACTGTCAATTCATTTTCGACAATTCTGCCCGTGCATATCGCTTGTAGCTCCCCCTGAACAATAACAATATATTTATTAGCCAATATGATATCCGAAATCTCGTCTGCCAATCTGAAACGCCCCTCATATGTACCTACACCATTATACATAATGTGCCATTGGGATGATATGACATCAGTCATTATACAAAGAAGATTAAATTCAAAATCATAAATTCTAATATCTCTCATATTGCCTCCAAATACTCATTAAAGTGACTTATCATAATTTCCACGCCTGTCTGCTCACCATTTACGCTGACATTTATGAGATTTTCTCCGACATCACAAAAAAAGTCTGATAAGGAGCTGTAAATATTAAGTGTCCCTAAAATATTCCCCTCTATACTGCTTGTAATTCTGCGATTTTTAATATCAACCACTATAACTTCTCCAAGTGACATAGTTTTATTAAGCAATATCTTTTTCCCTGTCGTTTCATTCTCTATCAGTATCTCATTGTTTCTTATTACATCATCTTTCTTAGTAATCGTTATAACAGGGTAAATTGTTAAATCCCCATTATTTTCAAGAGTACAACTTGAAATTCTTTTGCTTAAAACAGCTGGGAAAATAGTATTCTTTGACAATAAGCGGTCTTTTTTAAACAATACTGCCTCAGTTAGTTTTTCATCTGTAAAATGAGGATAGTCAGATATCAGCTGAATAACAAATGTCTGATATTTGCTGTATTTTTTCCCCAAAGTAAAGGTTGACGCGTTAACATCAATACACCTTTTTTTATCCCCTGTATCAATTGTAAGAATACACTTTCTCGAAAGAACTCTCATTGCATTTCTGATTTCATCCTTTGAATTTTTGTTCATTTTCAAGTCACCTGAAATTGTGATAACCCTTTGACCATATTGTGAAGAATTTTCAACACATCCATCCTCCCCAATATATGTTTCAAGCGTTCTTGTTAATGAAACAGGCTCTAACCCTGAGACAGAGCAAACACAAAAACCTTCATAAGCCGAACCGAAAAGCTTAAAGCTTCCCAAATCATTATAAAATGTAAAAGTCATCATTAACCACCTACCAGCATTTTTCTTTTTTCCTCTTCTTTAAAAATTTCCAAAGCAGTTTGTGTTGGCGAGTTCGCACCATAAATATTGAAGTTTGAATTATTAGTCACGCTGTCACCCTGAGATATTACCTTTAAATCAGGCATAAGCTCGGAAATCTTTAAGCTAAGCTCAGCACTGATTCCATTCACTGCATCATCTATGACTGACATAAAACCCCCTTTAAATTCCAACGCCGATTTTTTCCCGTTAACAAAGAAAGATGCAGGAATTTCACCGAATTTTTCATTTAAGGTCTGGCTAAAGGCTTGTGACAAATCATTTGCATAGTTTTTTAGTAACTGTTCACTTTCATCGGCATAAAGATTCTTTGAAATTGCCTCTGCTAAATCTACCTTTTCTACCCACTTTTCTATGAATACTTGCAGTTCTTCATCAGGTTGATTGTTTATGTGATTTGCAAATGCTGTTCCCTTGCCTACACTCAAATCGGTAATCTGTTCAAAAAAATGAGATTTCATTTCCCAAGCCTTGTCTTCATCCATATCCATGCCGTCAAAAATCTCATTAACCTTTTCCTTTGCACTAATCAGCGCATTATTATATCTTTTAAGGATTTGCAGGTCCTCATCAACATTTGAAAGTCTTAACCACTCCGACTCATTTCCATCTCCCATAGAGAAATGAACAGTTTCATATATCTTTAAGTCATCATCAAGCCTTTTTCTGATTTCTTCCTGTTTGTTTAAAATATTGGAATAGCTCTTAGAATACTTTTCTTCAATTCCACCAAGCATTTCTTCTATTTGTTTTTCCTGCTCTATAATAACCTGCTTGTTATATTTGGCTATCTCAAGAGTATATTTATTCCATTTTTTAGAACCTGTCGCAAAATAGTTGTCTCTTAATATCGCAAGTGCCGAATAATATTCTTCATTGGATATTTCTCCTAACGCAAGCTTTGTTTTAATATCCTCAAATTCCATATCGCGAAGGTTTTTGTAAAAATCAATACCGTTTTTTAAAACCTTTAGCCTTTTATTTTCGTAATCCGAGAGAGTTCTGAATTTTTTTTGATTTAACAATTCATCATATTCAGCCTGATAATCAGCAGTTTTTTTCCAACTGCTTATTGTGCCCTGACTTGCCTCTTTGCTTTTTTGTTCTATTTGAGAAAATGCCTTATTTGCCGTCTCTTCAATCTGCTTGAATGCATCAGAAAAAGATTTTTTTAGATTTTGTGCATTTTCCTTATAATTCTCCTTCATACTACCCCTCCATTATCACATAACACCCTCAAGCGCTGATGCAATTCTTTCATCACTTACATTACCACAAAGTCTGTATTTCTCTTTCATCCTACGATAGTATCTTTTTAATTCCTTGTTTTTAATTCTTTCACAATTCATTCCACGAAAGCCTACAATTTTCATAAACGCAGTATTTTCATCAAGCGCATTCAAAAGATTAACAAAACTCCACCAATGCAATTCTGCCTTATATAAATCAATTCCGTACTGTTGCATAAAGCTTGCATATATCATACCCTGGTCTTTTGAGAAATCCATAACTCTTGCTCCACCATCGGAGCTTTCTCCTCTCTTTCCCTGTAACATAAAGTCAAGTAGTGCATCTATTGCACTATCAAGATGCGGAGGAAGCTCCTTGGTGTATGCATCGCACAAAAGCTTTAATATTTTTTCCTCATAAGAAAATTTATCGCTTTCTATATAATCACAAATTTCTGCCCAGACTCTGAAATCTGTGTTAATCTCATAGGCTTTATTTTCAATAATTACACTTTGTGGTAATATATAAAAAGGCTTACTCATCATTTCCTAAAAAAGTACAAGTCTGCCAGTTATCACTGGATACGACAGTTCCGGAAATAATATCCCCATTAGCCTTTAATGTGCCGGAATATGTATAGGTATTTGTATCCTTACCCTCACTGTCAGGGATTATAGTCCACTTTCGGCAGATTGCATTCTTAACATCTCCATCAGTTGAAAAATCAACAATAACAATATCTCTTGTTGCGTCACTTCCAACTACTTCATTGTCAGATATATTAATAATCTCTTTATGAACCAAATCATCTGAAAATTTATCAAAGCTGTAACTGATTGATGGTGCATATGCAACAACATCACTTCTCTCAGTCTGCTCATCAATATATTTTCTCGAATATTCAACAGGATTTTTGCTCATTGTAAATTCAGTAAATCCACGCATTCTTGAAAATGAATTATTCTTTGAATCCGTGCTAAAAAAAGCAACCTTTTCACTTCTCTTTGAAATTTTATCCATTATAATTCTCCTATTCCTGCAGATAACTAAATCTGCATTTTATTCTATATTTTAAACTGTGTATATTATCATCATACAAAGTCGCACCCTGAATAACACTCATCCTAAGAGGAACACCCTCCATTCGTCCTGATGGGGTGACAGAGGAAATCCACTTGCAGATATTCTCGAGAAAAGTTAAGTTCTGCAAGTTATTACCAATAGCAGATGGCAGTCTAATAATTAACGAAAATCTATACCCCTTAATCTTTGCTCCATCTGCATATTCCCTTATAATTTCCTCCTCACCATCAGGCACAACGGACACCGAATTCACTTTGTCCGAAAGAAATCCGGCGCTCAACTCAAAGTCCTTGATATACTCACAGTTCTTAAATAATTTAATTAGATAATTAACTGTCATATATCTATATACCTTCCAGCCTTATTTCTTAAACTTTGCCAAAACAACCTTTGCAGTATTTGACAAGGCAACAGTATAAAGTTTGTCAACAGAAATATCTGTCACTCTTCTCAAGCTCTCTCTTTGAGCCTCAACATTTGTATCTCTCTTGATATAAATAGTCAAAGCAGGTGCTTCATCCTGAGCCTCCTGGTCAGTTTCTATCTTAACAATTGGATTTATGTAATAAGTTCCTGCGTCAACTGGGCCCACATACTTAACATAATCTCCCAAATTTGCATTTGGCAAGTCCTCAATTACAGTGGATAACAAAACTTCATCTTCCTCCGCAACCCCACTTTCAATAACCAACAACGCATCTTCATCATTTGCACTGCAAAATTCATATCTTGCAGGCAAGTTCTCATTCAAAGGCACTCTCTTAGATGGTACAATTCTTGTGTTTGCAATCATACCAATTTCGCCTGTCATAACAACTGCTGCAGGGTATTTATCAGCAGAAATAAAATTATCATCATGTCTTAATTGAGTAAGCTGTTTTGGGTGAACAAACATAACCTTTTCAGAATTAGCCTCTTCCTCGAAAACATCAATAGCATCAACAATATCGTCATAATTAATTTGAGCATCTGTTGAGTCATATGAAAGTTTTGCCTGTTGCAAAGCTTCCATAGCATCTGCATCAACCTTTGCCGCAATTGCTGCAGCAAGCTGATTGCTTGTTTCACCAACAGGATTACCATAGCCTGATAAAACAGCCTCATCTGTAAGCTCAACTGCCTTCATTGCCTTTTTAATAGTTGCTTTAGTTGTTGATGCAACAAGCTTTGATGTTCCAACCTCAGCACCCTCTGCAATATCGTCTGCATCTCCGATATAGCTGTATTGAGGAACATAGACTGTGTCTCCCGGGACTCCTGTTAGTGTTTCATCAATTTTTGCAAACGGTGAAACCACAATTTTCTTACTTATTTTAGCAGAAATAGCATCTGCCATTACCATTGGATTAACTAAATCATTAATTTTTGTTGACATAAAAATACTTCCTTTCAATTTTTACTCTGTTAATTGTCTGTAATTATCGGGATTTTCGTTAAATAGCTTTAATCTTTCGATATATCCCATTTTTGAAAATTCTTCCTTTGTGACACCACTCTCTCTTGGAGATGACACATTACCTGAAAAAACAGGCTTGGGAGAACTATTTTCAAATAAAAAGTCATTCTCAATTGCAAAATCATCAATTCTTTGCACAAGATTATCAGGCTCTATTCCCTCAATATCCAAAAGCTTCATAGCGGCATTAACATTTTTAACACCTCTTTTTGATAACTCATTCTGTGCAGAATTAATAAGCCTTTCCTTTGACATTTCATCATCGGCTTTTTTTATGATTAATTCAATATTTTCCTCTGCAATCCCAAGCGATTCCAAAAATTCTCTATCCACATTCTCACCTCCCGATTTCAGAATTAGACACACATAATATTGTAATGCCTTAAATTAGCGCTTGTGCTGAAATTTTCTTTAATCTCTTTAATGATATATGCATCAGGTGTTGGTGACAAGCTGACCTCATATCCGTCAAATATCATATCGCCAATTGATATATCTATTTTTGAAGGCAAAAATATCCTTGCCCTCATCGAGTTCTCACTGTCAACAACCGAACCACCTATCCTTGCACCTTTTTTCTTTGTTATCAGCACACGGTCAAATAATATTCTTTTATAATTTCCACCCGGCAGTTTATGCCAAAGTGTTGCACAACTGTATTTCATTTATTTCACCTATCCTCTGTTTTGCTGCCTCAGGCTCTTCACTCATATACCAGGCACGCATTTCCCAAGGAGCAATAATCCCCTTGTCAACAAGTGACATTCTTTCTGAGAATTCAGCGGCTCTGTCGCATATGATACTGTCGTCGAAATTGAATGAAACACTATATTTACCCCTTGGGGCCAAGTCATAGATATCAACATAGATATCAAAAACCTCTAAAAGCTCACAAAATGCCCTCTTCAGAGAATTCTGAATATCGCAAACAGTCGCATAGCTTCTTTGCTTTGATGCTTTAATTTCCTCTGCTGTTTTATCGGAATATTGTAAGTTGGATAAAGTTCCATAAGCAAGACCACAATTAAATTCAATACTCCTTAAAATTCTGTCAAGACCTTCTAAATACTCTGTCTGCCTTATAGAAGGAGTCCAATCCTTAAATAGCGTATCATCACCTGTTGAAAGTATCTTATATAATCTTCTGTCAGGAATTTGAGGATTATCATCTTCATCCTGACGAATAGCACACTCATCAAGATATAACGCTCTTTTTCCACTTTCAAATTCCCACAACAAATTCTTATATTGTGTATTTGCATCTTTAATCAAATTAACTGCTCTTGAAAAAACGGACACGCCCAATGGTGAATTTGCATCAACTGTGTTTGCCAAAGGCATCTTAAAATAAACAAATAGCGGTCTTTTAATATTTTCAATGATGCATTCAGGCTCTAACCCTGCCCATTTAGGAACATCCCCAAGACATATTTCTTTTCCAAGTACATTTTTAAATTTACTCTTGTATGCAGAATTTCTTATGATGCATCTGCCATCTTTTAATTTATGTTCTTCAAGTCTTGTGTAGTAATATCCACCTTTTTCAAAACTTTCAAAAAATACTCCGCCGTAAATTTCTCCATCAGCACCAAACTCTGTGGGATAAAATGACTCTGCTAAAACTATGCTTACATAGATTTCATTTTTATAAAGATAGGGCTTTAGGATAACTCCCCCCTCTGCACAGGCATATTCCACAAAATTCCTTGACTTTGCAATCACCCTTTGATATTGTCTGTTTAAGTATTCAGCTCTTGACCCACCACTTATTTCAGAAGAAAACTCAATAGTAGTAAGCCTTGCAAGTTCAGAACAAATTCCCGCAGCAAGATTTAAGCTATTCTCTGTGTCTTTATATTGCTTACCCTCATATAATGAGCTCCACTCGGAAATTGCTGTAGACATTTGTGATAATGGCATAATGGAACCCTCAAAATCTTTTTTTCTGAACAAACCAGAAATTCTTTTCAAACGGCACCAGTCCTTTCTATCTTTCTTTTCTCATAACAGTCTGACAAAAATATCTCATATCGTCCATAGCATGGTCGTTCTGCTTGATTACTGTATCCTCAACTGCCTCATTGTCCCATCGATATGCTCCGAATTCTCTGATAATATCACTGCAGGAAGAATGAATTTTTAGTTTGTTTTTAGAAAGCAGTGTAGAGCAAAACCTTATGCCATCCAAAACCCTGTTATCTGCTTTTTTGACAATGAACTTTCCGTGTCTTCTGATGGTTGTTATAAAGCTTGCAGCAGAGGGGTCAACAATGACATATCTGATTTTTCTTTCCCCCACAAGATTTACCAATGCCTCATAGTATTCCTCATCAGTAAGTTGGCGCATAGTCTTTTTGCTGTCATAATAATACTCACCTACTCTTGTTGCAATTCCTGCATTTTTGTGCCATAATCCCATAGATGTTGGATTGTTTGTCCCATAGTCAATAGATACATAAAACTCTCCATTATTATCTTCATACTCACTAACAATGTGTTTTTCAGGAGAAAACATGGGATAAACAAGACCTTCTGCTGCAGCCCATTCCCCAAGAATAAAACGGTCATAATATACTGTTCCGAAATATTCTTTTTTTAAGTTTTTTACAAACTCGGGACTGTTAAATGGGTTATCATCTATGGTATAATGCTGTAAGAATATATCTGCATCGCTATCTAAAAACTTTTTTAACCAGTGATTTGGTGAGTCGGGATTACAAGTACCATCAAACAAAGAATTTGGTTTATCAAGTCGGGATTTAAGCATTGCAAAGACTTCTTCATTCCAGGTGGTAACCTCATCACCATAGCAATATTCAATGCCTGCTCCCTGCAGTTTCTGCACTTGAGTAACCTTGTCTGCTCCGAGTGTATGAACTCTTCTTCCAAACATATTCACAGTGTTATCTGCACCAATGTTCCCAACTAATTCCTTTCCCCAGATATTTCTCATAGGCTCCAAAACATTTCTGTTAAGTGTACCTCTTGTATTTCCCAAAAGAACAATAAGACCATTTCCCTTGCAATCTAAAATTCTTTTAGGAATGAGATAATAATCTAAAAATGTTTTACCACTTCTTGTTGCACCTTGCTTGATATTCCATCGGTGATTTGCCAGTCTCCAATACTCAAGTTGTTTTTTACTGAATTTCATGATCCCCTCCAGCATCATTTAAAGCCTGATTAGAAATTTCCTGAGAAATTTTTTCTAATCTTTCATCAATAGCCTGATTTGTTTCACTCTTTTCTGCCCATCGCTCAGGGCATCTATGCTCCAACCAGAATTTTAAAGCAGCCGTGTCCGAGGGAATTTCCTTGGTCACGGTAACTGACTCAACCCCTGTACTTTTCTGAGTTTCCTTTGTTTCAACCGAAGTTGAACCTAAAGCTTTTTTTAATAACGCATCCTCAACTGCGTAATCTATCAAAAGCTTTGAAAATTCAATTTCCTTTTCAAGTGTTTCATCCTGCTTTATGAGATTGTTAATCTTCCTTTTGGAAATACCAAGCTTTTTTACAATTTCTTCATAACCAAGCCCATCACGAGCCATATATCGAATAAGCAAAATAATATTTTCATCTGTTATTGGAATAATAATCACTCCTGTTGTTGCATAATGCTATTCGTAATTTAAATTTTTTTGCGTGTGCAGCACACTTATAGCACAACGCAACTTATATTGTAAAAAAATTTGTAAAAATCATGATTTTTATATATTATACCATAAAATTCCAGCTTTGTCAATAGCATAGCGCAACTTTTTTATGCTTGAAATATTCCACAAAAAAAGATGCATTAAAATGCATCTTTTTTACTACCTTTCTTCTCTGAAATACGCCAACCCTAATGACTCCGGTGGCTGAGTTTCTCTCTTTCTCATAACACTTGTTAAAATCAGAACTAAAATTGTTACAACATATGGAAGCATATTAAAAATTGCAACTGCACTTCTGCTTAGC
>JAZNOH010000247.1:0-32741 GCA_045580715.1 Clostridia bacterium | reverse complement strand
TTTGTAAAAATTATAACACATAAGAAAAAAATTCGCAATATGATATGGGAAAGTATTGAAAATGCATACGATAGATGTTATAATATATAAAAAATTGAAAGGAAATAACGATGAGATTAGATAAATATTTAAAGGTTTCAAGACTTATAAAAAGGAGAACAATTGCAAACGAGGCGTGTGATTCAGGAAGAATTTTTGTAAATTCAAAAATTGCAAAAGCAAGCTATGATGTTAAAGAGGGAGATATTATTGAAATCAAATTGGGTGAGCGTGTCTTAAAGGTTGAGGTTTTAGAAATCAAAGAGCATGTTTTAAAAAATGATGCGTCTTTAATGTATAAGGTTTTGTAATAAATGGATAAATCCTCCTCATATATTCTATAGTATAAGAAATTATGAGGAGGAAAATTATGCAAGCGGAAAAGAGTTTAAATATCAGTAATCATAAATTATGCTTAAATAATAGGGAAACATTAACATTAGATGGGGCAAAAAGTGTCGAGGCTTTTTCAGACAAAGAGATAACGCTCGTAACAATTATGGGTAAGCTTTTAGTAAAGGGAGAAAATTTGCATATTGAAAAATTCAATAAGGAAACAGGGGAGTTTTTATCAACAGGCAGGATTTCTTCGTTAACTTATTCGAAATCATCTGCTGATAAGGGAAGCTTTATCGAAAGACTGTTCAAATAGGGAGTGGTCTTATGGGTGTTGATATAAGTCTTGAGGCATATGTTTTTTTAGCCACTGTGGTATCAGGCATTGTAAGTGGTGCAATTTATGATATTTTTGGTGTGTTTAGATTTGTAAAAAAAAAGCTGTTTGTTTCTTTATATGATATTTTTATGTCACTGGTCATATGCACAATTATTGTGACGGTTTTTTATTTATACAACTCTTTTATGTTAAGATGGTATATGTTTATAGGGCTGTTTTTAGGGGTAATTTTTTATTTTTTGTGCTTGAGACGATTTTTTGTGTATGTATTGGAAAAAATATTGCATTTATTTCATTTTATTTTTAAAATACTCTTGACACCGACGCGTTTTTTGTATAAAATTTTAATAGTATATTTATTCATGCCCGTTCGTGCTTTTATCACAGTTCCGTTTAAAAAAATTAAGGGGAATATGAGTAGATTAAAAATAAAAAGAGGAATTTTAAAAAATGAAAGAAAAAGCAAGAAAAAGCACAAAAAAAAGAAAATTAAAAATAACTACAGCAATTCTCATTGCAGTAGTACTGTTTATGCTGATAAAAGGGGTTATGCTTCAACCTCAGATAACTGATAATTATGATAAAATTACTGAATTAAAATCACAGATTGAATATGAACAAAAGCGTGCCGAAGAGGTTGATGCGCTAAAAGAAAATGTTGATTCTGATGAATACATAGAAAAAATTGCTCGTGAGAAGCTTGGTATGATAAGAAAAGACGAAATAGTGTTTGTTGATGTAACAGGTGAAGAATAAGGATATAATTTCTTTAGGAGGAAAATAATAAAAATGGCGATTGAATTAGGAAGCATAATTGAGGGGAAAGTATCCAGAATAATGCCTTTCGGAGTATTTGTTGCGTTGCCCGAAGACAAGGTTGGACTTTTGCACATATCAGAAGCATCAACAACTTATATTGAGGATATAAACGAGCATTTTAAAATTGGAGACATTGTCAAGGTAAAGGTTATAAAAATCGACGATAGTGGAAAAATAAGCCTGTCTGTTAAAAAAGCAGTTGAGAAGAAAAAAGAAAACAAGAAAGTTAGCAGAGAAAAAAGTAATGAACCAATCAGACCTGCAGAGTTTGATTGGGGAAGAAAAAATGATGAAGAATTATCTTTTGAGGATAAGTTAAGTAAGTTTAAGCAGGATAGTGATGAGAGAATGCTTGCCTTGAAGAGAAGTAATGATTCAAAGCGCTCCGGCGGATATCGAAGAGGCGGCAATTCATATTAATAATACATTAAAGGTTTGAGTGCAGATATAATTATAGCAATATGATAATTTCATTTTGCTTGGTTGCTCTGCACTTTGTTGCATATTTATGAGAGTAAAAAAGGAGTAGCACAAATGAATGTAAATCTTACTATGTTGATGGATTTTTATGAATTCACAATGTCAAATGGTTTTTTTTGCGAGGGATTTAGTGATAAAATTGCATATTTTGATATATTTTTCAGAAAAAATCCAGATGATGGTGGTTTTGCCATTATGGCAGGAGTTGAACAGGCAATTGAATATTTATCAAATCTTCGTTTTGAAAAAGAAGATATTGAGTATTTAAGAGGAAAAAAGATTTTTAGTGAAGAATATTTAAAATATCTTGAGAATTTTAAATTCAGCTGTGATGTGTGGGCAATTCCTGAGGGAACACCGATATTCCCGGGAGAGCCTATTATGATTGTCAGAGGTCCTGTTATACAGGCACAATTAGTTGAAACAATGCTTTTGTTGATTATTAATCATCAAAGCCTTATAGCAACAAAAGCAAACAGAATTGTGAGAGCTGCCGAAGGAAGACCTATAATGGAGTTTGGCTCAAGAAGAGCGCAAGGGGCAGAGGCAGCAATTTTAGGTGCAAGAGCAGCATATATAGGTGGATGTGTTGGGACTGCCTGTGCAGCTACGGATGAGCTATATAATGTCCCTGCTTTGGGAACTATGGCACATAGCTGGATACAGCTTTTTGACACAGAGTATGATGCGTTTTTAGCATATGCAAGAAATTACCCCGAAAATTGTACCTTATTGATTGACACATATAATGTTTTGAAATCAGGATTACCTAATGCTATTAAAGTGTTTAAGGAATACCTTGTTCCTAATGGATACAGACCTAAAGGTGTGAGAATTGACAGTGGGGACATAACCTATCTTTCAAAGAAATGCAGAGAAATTTTAGATGCTGAAGGATTTTCTGATTGTGCAATAGTAGCATCAAATTCGTTAGATGAGTATATAATCAGAGATATGCTTATTCAGGGTGCCCAGATTAATTCATTTGGTGTTGGGGAGAGATTGATAACTTCAAAATCATCACCTGTTTTTGGCGGAGTATATAAGCTTGTTGCAGTTGAGGATAAGGATGGAAATGTTATTCCTAAGATAAAGATTAGTGAAAATGTTGCAAAGATAACTACTCCCGGATTTAAGCAGGTTTATAGATTGTATTCTATGGATTCATCAAAAGCAATTGCCGATGTCATAACAATGAATGATGAGGTTATTGATACAGACAGTTATGAGTTGTTTGACCCTGAACATACATGGAAACGCAAGGTCGTTAAGGACTTCTATGCAAGACCTCTCCTAAAGCAGATTTTCAAAAACGGAGAATGTGTATATGATGTACCATCTATTGAGGCTTTGAGAGAATATTGCAAATTGGAAGTTGATGGGCTTTGGGATGAGGTTAAGAGATTTGAAAATCCACACACATATTATGTGGATATGTCCAAAAGGCTCTGGGAATTGAAACAAAAGATGCTTGAAGAGTGTAGTTTATAAAAGGTGAAAATTTTGGAAACTCAGATATATAAAATAGATAAAAATAATATAGACAAGGATTTGATGAAAAAGCTTGGAGAGGTAATTGCTTCGGGTGGACTTGTTGCATTTCCAACAGAAACAGTTTATGGACTTGGTGCAAATGCATATGATGATGAGGCTGTAAAAAGTATATATGTTGCAAAAGGAAGACCGTCAGATAATCCGTTGATTGTTCATTTTGCAGATATAGACTCAATTAAGGAAGCAGTTTCGGAGTTTACAAAGGAAGCACAAATATTATTTTCTCACTTTTCTCCCGGTCCATTGACAGTTATATTAAAAAAATCAGACAAGCTTTCAAAAACTGTGACTGCAGGGTTAGATACAGTTGCAGTCAGAATACCATCTGATGAAATTGCAAGAGAGCTTATTAAAAATGCAAAGGTTCCGATTGCAGCTCCGAGTGCAAATATATCCGGAAAACCAAGTCCCACAACACCAAAATATGTTATTGATGATATGATGGGTAGAATTGATGCAATCATTGAGGGTGGGGATTGTCAGGTTGGTGTTGAATCAACAATTATTGATTTAAGTGGTGATGTGCCCGTTATATTGCGTCCGGGTGGAATAACATATCAGGAAATAAAAAAGTATTTACCTGATGTTATAATAGATAAGCATATTTTAAAATCCGTTGAAAAAGATGATAGACCCAAGTGTCCGGGAATGAAATATAAACACTATGCACCTGATGCAGATGTAACGGTGGTTGAGGGTGATAGTGAAAAAATAAGGTCAAAAATTAAAGAATTACTATCCGAAAATAAGGACTTAAAGACAGGTGTTATAACCTATGGAGTTAATGAATATAGTGCAGATTTAGTCATATCTGCAGGTAAGGATAATAAGGAATATGCTAAAAATCTTTTCAGGGTTTTAAGAGAATTTGATGACGCTTGTATAGATGTTGTTTTTGCAGAATTTTGCAGTGATGACGGTTATGGTCTTGCAGTTAAGAATAGATTGTATAAATCTGCTGGTAATAAGGTTATTTTGGTTTAATATTCATAGGGGGTTTTTATGAAATTATCAATGGTAAAAGAATTATTAAATGCAGATGTATTAACAGGTGAAGAATTTTTGGATAAAGAGGTGAACTCTGCATGGGGTTGTGATTTAATGAGTGATGTTTTAGCATTTGTAAAGGAGAAGCCATTGCTTTTGACGGGGCTAATCAATCCTCAGGTAATAAGAACTGCTGAAATGATGGATATTGAAACAATTGTTTTTGTGAGAGGCAAAATTCCTGATGATAGTATTGTTGGAATGGCTAAAATGAAAAATATGACAATTATGTCTACAAAATATCCTCTTTTTGATGCGTGTGGTTTATTGTATTCTAATGGGCTTCGTAATAATCAAGGAGAAGAATTATGATAGAGTTGCATTTTGATGTTGATGGTAATGATTTTACTCTTGCAGGAGAATGTTCAAGCAAGGTAAAAAAAATGCTTACACAAATAGGAATTGCTCCGGCAGTTATAAGAAAGACAGCTATTGCAATGTATGAGGGCGAGATTAATATGGTCATTCATGCAAATGGCGGCAAGATAGATGTTATGGTTGAGCCTGAGAAGATAACTGTTGTCTTAAAGGATACAGGTCCTGGAATAAAGGATATTAAAAAGGCTATGGAGGAAGGATTTTCCACTGCAACAAATCAGGTAAGAGAGCTTGGGTTTGGAGCAGGAATGGGGCTTCCCAATATGGAAAAATATTCTGACGAAATGGAAATTGACACTGTTTTGGGAGAAGGAACAACTGTTAAAATGGTTTTTTATTGTAATTGATAAATCTTATTTTGAGAGGAGTTGAAAACTGTGGCTGAAAATTATTGGCATTCTGTGATACTTGAAAAAGATTTTTGTAAAGGATGCACTACATGTTTGAAGCATTGTCCTACTCAGGCAATAAGAATACAAAATGGTAAAGCGAAGATACTCAAGGAGCATTGCATAGATTGCGGAGAGTGTATAAGAGTTTGTCCTTATCACGCAAAAAAGGCAGTTACCGATAGCTTTAATATATTGGATAATTATAAGTATAAAGTTGCTTTAGTTCCTCCGTCATTTTGTGCACAGTTTTCAAGAACAGAAAATATTGATTTGATGCTAACAGCATTAAAATATATTGGATTTGACGATGTTTTTGAGGTTGCAAGAGGAGCACAGAGGGTTAGTGAAGAAACGAGAAAGTTGGTTAAAGCAGATGAGATGCCAAAGCCTATGATATCTTCTGCTTGTCCGGCTGTTGTAAGATTAATTGCAATCAGATTTCCTAATCTCATATCAAATATTGTTCCATTTCGTTCTCCGATGGAAATTTCTGCAGTTCAGGCAAGGCGGGAGGCTGTTAAGAAAACAGGCTTAAAACCTGAGGAAATAGGAATAATATTTTTATCTCCCTGTGCTGCAAAGGCAACACAAATAAGAAACGAAGTAGAATCTATAGATAAATGTGTTGACGGAGTTCTTTCGTTGAAAGATACATATTTAAAAATGGCTCAGACAATAAACAAGATTAATGATGATGATATTGAAAAATTGAGTATATCCGGAAGTGAGGGTATTATGTGGGCATTGCCGGGAGGAGAGGCGAGTGCTTCTGATACTGTCAGACATATCTCTGTTGATGGGATTGATAATGTAATCAGAATATTTGAAGATATTGAGGATGGAAAGCTTGATGATATTGAATATGTTGAAGCATTGTCTTGTATAGGTGGCTGTGTCGGTGGTCCGTTGGCAGCAGAAAATTGCTTTGTTGCAGAATCAAGATTAAGAAGAGTGTGCGAAGGTGTAAAAGACTTAGGTGCAGGTATAGATGATGATGTTGATGTTTTTTGGGATAAAAAGATTGACTATAAGCCTGTTATGAACCTTGATGATGATGTTTTAGTAGCTATGCAGAAGTTAATGAAAATTGAAGAGATTTATGAGGGTTTGCCTAAAATAGATTGTGGATCCTGTGGGTCGCCTTCTTGCAGAGCGCTGGCAGAGGATATAGTAAGGGGATACGCTAATGAAACAGACTGTATCTTCAAACTACGCGAGAGAATAAGTGATTTAGTTGACAAAATGTCTGATCTGGATAAAAATCATAAGATGAATTCGGAGGAATAAACAATAATGATAGTGAATGATTTATTGGAAAATGGATTTTGGCTTGTTTGTGGGGATAAAGAAAGAGAAATAAAAGGTTGCTATATAGGAGATCTATTAAGCCTTGCGATGAGCAAAATACAAAAGGATAATGCCTGGATAACAATTCAAAGCAATATTAATATTGTTGCAGTTGCTTCTTTGATGGAGGCAGGATGTATTATTATTTGTGATGGATTTTCTCCTGATGATGGTGTTATACAAAGGGCTGATATTCAAGAGGTAACAATTTTAAGAACAGAATTATCAGCATATGAAGTAGCAAAAATACTTTCAAAGTATGAAATATAAGATACAGGGGGAAAATTATATGTTATCACCATATTTAAAACGAATAATTATTGATGCAGTGCTTATGATTGCATTCGGAATGGGAATTTTTTATGCTTATAAGGTCTTTTTGGATTTTTTGATTTCATTATTCCATTTTGACGGAACAAGAAATTTTTCTTCTATTGCATATTGCGTATATAGATCATTATATATACTCATACCACTTATAATGCTTACCATTTCCAAAAAGATGTCAAAAATGTTTGTTTTCAAATCAATTTTTATGGCTATTGGTATATGCTATTTAGTTTCAAACACATGGATTATTAAATATATGATAGATAATAATCCTATGGATTTACTTTATGGTTCAATCCCGAAGTGGTTTTCAGGTGGAGAGCTTGGCGAGATTATGACAAGCTCATGGAACAATTTGTATTTGTATCAGTATAATAATGCAATGGTGTTTAATTATTTAGTTTGGGATTCATATGATTTATTTGGAGTGTTATTCAGTACAATTCAAGGAATTTTATATATTCAATTGTCATTAATTCTTGATACAAGCAGAGTAAGGGTTATGAGAAAATACACACTCATTGTTATATTATCAATTATTATACCTTGGTTATACAATATATTTGTTCAAAAACAATGGTTTTATTCAAGTGCATGGATGAGTAAAAACATTTTAATGATTTTTGAAACTATATTAATTCTTGTAGCTTTGAATATAGCAGCATCGTCAAGAAATTTCTGGCATGATGTGTTATGGTAAAATTAAAGGCTATCTCGGAAGAGATAGCCTTATTTTTTTATTCTTCAGTTACTGATAGAACATCTTTATATTCATTAAGGTTTTCTAATGAAATCTTAGCCAAATTCATGAGCAGGATTTTCTGGTCATTATCAGAGCCGGAACCTGCAGTGATTTCTATATGATATCCGTTTATATAGTAATGTATTGATGGATATGCCACAAAGCAATCAGCACCAAGACTATCAATTGTAAAAGCATCAGTTCTTAATTCTTTGCATTCATTATAATAATCTAATATTTTATCTTTTGAATACAACTGATTTTCCTGATATACTTTAATTATAACCGGATCATTGCTTCCTCGTGGATTTGGTCTGTATTCTGCAATTGAATAGTGTCTTGATGTTTTTTCGCTGAATTCAGGAACATATTCAAGATAGGGAGCAAGTTGTTCTTGTGGCAATAATACGGATGCAGTTATTTCAGTTATTTTGTTTCTCGAGCAACCACATAAAATAAATAAAAAACATAATAAAAATATAATTTTTTTCATTTTATTAGCTCCTTTTATTTTTTTAGACCAATAACCTTTTTAACCTTCTGGGCAATATTATCTGCATTAAGTCCATATTCTTTGAAAAGTTCTGCAGGTTTACCTGACTTACCAAATTTATCTGTACCAATAATTTCTACAGGAACAGGGAAATTCTTACATACAACTTCGCAAACTGCACTTCCAAGTCCGCCCATTATGGAATGCTCTTCGCAAGTTACTATTGCACCTGTTTCTTTTGCAGCCTTTGTAATGATTTCTTCATCAATCGGTTTAATTGTATGTATATTTATAACTCTTGCAGAAATACCTTCGGCAGCAAGTATATCCTTGGCCTTGAGAGCTTCTCCAACCATAAGACCTGTTGCAATGATTGTTGCATCGGTACCATCAGAGAGCATAACACCTTTACCTAATTCAAATTTATAATCTTCACTATTAACATCATCAACTGCGAGTCTTGCAAATCTCATATATACAGGACCATCGTGGTCAATTGCAGCTTTAACTGCCAATCTTGATTCAATATCGTCAGCAGGATTAATAATAACCATATTAGGAAGTGAACGCATCAATGCTATATCTTCAAGACATTGGTGTGTTGCGCCATCTTCGCCAACAGAAAGACCTGCATGTGTAGCACCGATTTTGACATTAAGATTAGGATAAGCAATTGAATTTCTGATTTGTTCAAATGCTCTGCCTGAAGCAAACATTGCAAATGATGAAGCAAATACAGTTTTACCTGTTGATGCAAGCCCTGCAGCAACGCTCATCATATTTCCTTCTGCAATACCTGCATTAATAAATCTTTCAGGATATGATTTTTTAAAGGTATCTGTTTTAGTTGATTTTGAAAGGTCTGCATCAAGCACAACAATATTTTTGTCATTGCCATATTCCGCTAATGCCAAACCATATGATTCTCTTGTTGCCTTTTTAGCCATTGTATTCTACCTCCAATTTTTCTATGATAGCATCAAGTTCAGAAATAGCTTGATTATATTGTTCTTCATTAGGGGCAGAACCATGCCAAGCAGCGTTGTTTTCCATAAATGATACATTTTTTCCCTTGGTTGATGTCATGATAATTGCAGTTGGCTTACCCTTTGTTTTCTTAGCTTCATTAATTGATGCTTCTAACTCATTATAGTTATGAGCATTGCAACAAATCACATTCCATCCAAATGCCTCGAACTTTTTATCAATAGGGGTAGGGTTCATAACCTCACGAATGTCCCCATCTATCTGAAGTCCATTAAAGTCAACAAAAATTGTGAGGTTGTCCAATTTATAATGTGAGGCAAACATTGCCTGTTCCCAGACTTGTCCTTCCTCTAATTCTCCATCACCAAGTATTGAATATACTCTGAAATCCTTATTGTCAAGCTTTGCAGAAAGAGCCATTCCTCCTGCTGCAGAAATGCCTTGTCCCAATGAACCTGTTGACATATCCACGCCAGGAACACCCTTCATATCAGGATGACCTTGCAGATAGCTGTTTATATTTCTGAATGTTTTAATATCTTCTACAGGGAAAAATCCTCTATGGGCAAGAACTGAATATAGTGCGGGAGCAGTATGGCCTTTTGAAAGGACAAATCTGTCTCTGTCAGGATTTTTAGGGTCTTTTGGATCAATATTCATTACCTCGAAATATAAGTATGTCAAAACATCAGCTATTGATAAAGAACCGCCCGGATGTCCTGATTGGGGAGTATAAACTGCCTCCAATATATTTTTACGAACCTTATTTGCAATTATTTCAAGTTCGCATTGTCTTTTTTTGTCCATTTAGATACAATCCTTTCTTCGTTTAAATATGTTAATCATTGTGATTTAAATATGCTAAATTCATTATTTCATCGAGTCTGTCATATTCTTTGTTTAAGTATAGATAGCCTACTAAAGCTTCAAAACCTGTTGCACGCCTGTAATCTGCAACATCAGCATTTTTTGGTACAGTTGCAGATTTTGCATTTCGTCCTCTTTTATATATACTAAGCTCTTTTTCATTAAGTATCGGTTCAACGACCTTCATTGAATTACTTTGAGAATGTGCCTTGACACATGAAGAGGAAAGTTTGTGAAGCTTTGCAGGAGGAGTTTGTGGGAATTCGATAATCAGTTTGTTCCTTACAAATAACTCATAAACACCATCGCCTATATATGCTAAAACCAATGGTGATAATAAAGATGCATCAACCTCATTCATATTATTCCTCATAGCTCCACTTAACACCCATTGGTGTATCCTTTAATATAATATGCATATCCTTTAGCTTATCTCTGATTTCATCAGCTTTAGCCCAGTTTTTCTCTGCTCTTGCTTTATTTCGTTCTTCAATAAGGGCTTCAACCTCAGCATCAAGTGAGTTTTTCTTGCTTTTTGTGAAAAGTCCAAGAATATTGCCAAGCTCTGCAATAATACCCAATGCTTTGTTTATAGCTTCTGTTGAATTTTTTTCTTCGGTTGAAAGGTAGGTATTACTTGCATACACAATATCAAATATAGCTGAAATTGCATCAGCGGTATTCAAGTCATCATCCATTGAGTCGATAAACTTTTGCTTGCATTTATCTAATTCCTGCGAGAATATAGCTTCTTTTTCATTTAATTCTCTGTCTTCGCTGTTATCCAAAAGGAAATGAAGATTATCAATACAGGTGTAAACTCTTTCGACTGCAGATTTTGATTGTTCCATAAGCACATCAGAAAAATTGACAGGGTTTCTGTAATGAGCAGAAAGCATAAAGAATCTGACAATTTCTGCATCATATTTTTCTAAGATATCTCTTACGGTGAAGAAGTTGCCTAATGATTTACTCATTTTCTGATTGTTAATATTAATATATCCGTTATGCATCCAATAGTTTGCAAAAGGTTTTCCATTAGCGCACTCACTTTGAGCTACTTCATTTTCGTGATGAGGGAACACAAGGTCCTGACCTCCTGAGTGAATGTCTATTGTTTCGCCAAGATATTTGTTAGCCATTGCTGAACATTCAATATGCCAACCAGGGCGTCCCATACCCCATGGACTTTCCCATGCAGGCTCGCCCTCTTTTTGTGCTTTCCACAAAGAAAAGTCCATAGCATCTTTCTTTGTTTCATTGACATCAATTCTTGCGCCTGCTTCCAAATCTTCTAACGGTTGTTTTGAAAGCTTTCCGTATTCTCTAAACTTCTTTGTTGAAAAATACACATTTCCGTCAACATTGTATGCATAACCTTTGTCTTCGAGCTTTTTGATAATTTCTATTATTGCATCTATATTCTCAGTAGCCTTTGGATGAATTGTTGCAGGGTGAATATCAAGAGCGCTTGCGTCTTTAAAATATTCAGCAATAAATCTTTCGCCAAGTTCTTTTACAGTGATACCCTCTTTATTGGCTCTGTTTATCATTTTATCATCTATATCGGTAAAATTCTGCACAAATTTAACCTTGTAACCTCTATACTCAAGGTATCTTCTCATAGTATCAAAAATTATAAATGGGCGAGCATTGCCGATATGAAAATAATCATAGACGGTTGGTCCGCATGAGTACATTTTTACCTCATTTTTATCGATAGGTACAAACTCCTCTTTTTTCTTTGTCAATGTGTTATAAATCTTCATAATATTCTCCGTTCTGCTATTTTTAAAAAAAGCAAAATTATTTATTTTTTAATTCCTCAAGCTCTTTTTCAAGCTTTGCGATGTGAACTGAAAGAGTGCATAATTGAGAAGAAATCGGGTCGGGAATTTTGATTTGGTCAAGGTCATTTTCGTAAACCTTAACGCCCTCTCTTTTAACAATTCGTGCAGGAACACCCACACAAGTCGAATTTGGAGGAACCTCCGATAAAACAACTGCTCCTGCAGCTATTTTTGAATTATCTCCGACAGTAAAAGGACCCAAAATTTTAGCTCCGCTTCCAACCATAACATTATTTCCTAATGTTGGGTGTCTTTTTCCGATATCCTTTCCTGTTCCTCCAAGTGTCACGCCTTGATATATTGTGCAATCATCACCTATGATTGCAGTCTCCCCAATAACGACACCCATTCCGTGGTCAATAAAAAATCGTTTTCCGATTGTTGCACCGGGATGAATTTCGATGCCTGTAAAAAATTTAACCGACTGAGAAATCCATCTTGCAATAAATTTTAAATTATGATTAAAAAGAAAGTGAGAAATTCTGTGCCAGAAAACTGCGTTAACACCTGAATATAACAAAAGAACTTCAAGAGAATTTCTTGCTGCAGGGTCACGCTCTAATACGGCATTAATGTCCTCTCTAAGTTGTTTAAAAAACATTCCGGCTCACCACCCTTTACATTTACATAATAAAAAATCAATTAGCGCATAATACCATAATAAATTATACAACAAAACAAACAAAAAAACAACTTTAATTTATAAATTTCTTTAAAAAAAACAAATTGCATAAAAAAAGGTAAAAGTTTTCAACATTTTTAAGCAAGTCAAGCAAAAAAAACGGAGGCTATTATGAAGAAAATAAAATCGTATCTTGTAATTCTTTTGGGGGTAATATTGGCATCCTTTGGTATTGGTATGTTTTGCATTCCAAACAAAATTGTAGGTGGAGGTGTGTCAGGTGTTTCAACAGTTCTTTATTATCTTTTTAAAATACCTGCAGGAATCAGTTACTTTGCATTTAATATATTATTTTTGATTATCGGATTTAAAAAACTTTCAAAAGGATTTATTATTAAGACAATTATTTGTGCAGGGCTGATGTCTTTTTTAATAGATGTATTTTTAACATTCCCACCGATTACAGATGATGTTGTTTTAGCGTCCCTGTTTGGAGGAGTGATATATGGGGTTGGGATTGGTCTGACACTTATTTCGGATGCTTCAACAGGTGGAACTGATATACTCGGAAGAATTATTCAATATATGCGTCCTCATATTGAGATAGGAAAAATTTTTATGATAATTGATTTAGTTATAATAGCATTTTCTTTTATGGTTTTTGGGGAAGTTGACCTATCACTTTATGGAGTTTTATCATTGTATATTTCGACCACTGCAATAGATTTGTTGGTTCATAAATTAAATGTATCAAAGCTTGTATTTGTTATCAGTGAAAAAGGAGATAGTATTGCTAAAAAATTAATAGAGGAATGCGGGAGGGGTGTTACAATAATCGATGCTGTGGGGGCATACACAATGAAAGAAAAAAATATGCTTATATGCGCTATGAAAGAAAATGAAATGCCTGAATTTAAAAAAAATGTTATGTCCGTTGATGAAGATGCTTTTATTGTGGCGACTGAGTCGCAAAAAATATTTGGAAAAGGATTTTATGTGTACCACTGATAATTTATCTTGACTTAAATTGTAATTCGTGCTAAAATGTGGAAATGGCAAAGGGGATAGATATATGAAAAAACAAGTAAAATTAATTTTAAGATGGATTATGCTTTCTGTTTTAATCGGAGTTACAGGGGGATTAGTTGGAACTGCATTTCATATAAGTGTTGATACTGTGACTGAAATAAGACAAGAGTATAATTGGCTTGTTTATTTATTGCCAATAGGTGGACTTTTGATTGCATTTTTATATAAAAAATTTAATGCTGAAAATGGAATGGACACAAACAGGGTGTTAAGAGCAGTTAAATCTGAGTTAGATGTTCCTGTTCGAATGATGCCACTTATATTTTCAGGAACAGTTATAACACATTTATTTGGTGGTTCTGTAGGTAGAGAGGGTGCTGCATTACAGCTTGGAGGAAGTGTTGGATATAATTTGTCGAGATACTTAAAAACAGATAAAACACAACATCACTTGGCTGTTATGGCAGGAATGAGCGCAGTTTTTTCAGCACTTTTTGGAACGCCCATTGCTGCATCAATTTTTTCGTATGAAGTTGCAAGGGTAAGATTAAAATATTATTATGAAATTATTCCGTGCCTGATTGCTGCATTCATTGCAAAACAAACAGCAAAGATACTTGGTGTTGCGCCAATAAAATTTGATTTGTTATTTCCCTCGATAGATACATTTTTGATTTTGAAATTAATATTCTTATCTGCTGTTTGCGGAATGGTTGCATATTTGTTTTGTCTGTCAATACATAGGGCCGAACGATTTATAGGAAAAATTTTACCTAATATATATTTTAGAGCATTGATTGGTGGTGTATTGATTGCTGTTTTGACTTATTTGGTTGGTAGTTATGATTATAACGGTGCAGGAATGAATATAATTGAAAATGCGATGAACGGAAAAGCAATATGGTATGCCTTTATTTTAAAAATCATATTTACAGTGATATCAGTTAGTTGTGGTTATAGAGGCGGAGAGATAGTTCCTGCATTTTTCATTGGCTCCACATTAGGTTGTGTGATAGCTCAGCTGATTGGCTTACCTGCATCATTTGGTGCTTGTATTGGATTTGTAGGATTATTTTGCGGAGCAGTAAATTGCCCTGTTGCGTCCACCATAATTGCGTTAGAGATTTTTGGAGGGAATGGCTTTATTTTCTTTGTTATTGCGTGTGTAACAAGTTATATAACATCAGGGAATATAAGTCTTTATAAAAATCAAGGGAGATATAGTCTATAAAAAAGAGGCTTTAAAGCCTCTTTTTTTATAGATAGAAATCATGGTTCCCAATACTTTTATAGAATCTTCTGTTGTTGATTATCCAAAGACTTGAAGCCTTTTTCGGATTTAAGAAATATAGACTATTTCCTACTACATTGTTACCATTTATAGCTTGCTTTGCAGCAGTATAGCTTTCCTTTGATGGATTATTGTAAATTGCTCCGTTAATTGTTGGAGTGAACTGAACTCCGTATTTTTTATCAAACACGACCTCATAAATACTATCAGGAAAGTCCTTGCTCTCAGTCCTGTTTAAAACAACATTTGCTACTGCAACCTTTCCCTCGTGTGTTTCACCCTGTGCCTCTGCATGAACTATCTTTGCCAACCAGTCAATGTCTTCTTTCGTGTACGAATCTTCTTTATCTTCCTCATTTATGATAATATCTTTTTTTTCTACATAAACTGAGTGAGTTTTGTCATCCCATGAAATTTTTGCACCCATATTTTCGCATATAAATCTTGCACTTATATATGTTTTATTATCTTTGATTTCAGCTTCAACAGGCATTGTATGTTTAACGCCGTTAATATAAGCTGATTTATTACCTATTTCAAATTTTATAATATTTGAATTGTGGTCGATTGTAACTGTTTTTGTGTTATTATTCCAGCTAATGCTCTTGCTTCCGAGAATTTCGCTCATTCTTCTTGCAGGTACCATGGTGTAGTCATTTTTAATATATATTTTTGATTTGGTGTCTATAAGTGTCCCGTTAACATATATATCTACAGGAGTCTCGGCAGTGGTACCAATAGCAGAAAAACACATAAAAGCAGTTATAAGTAAGAGCATTTTTCTTAGTTTCACTTCTAAATCATTCCTTTCTTTCAATAAGTTTTGACTATTACAATAATCGTGTAAAGTATAACATAAAATGACTTTGTTTTCAACGGACAAATCTTGGCAATAGTCCTATTGACAATTTTTTTTTAATGTGTTAATATTGAAGAAAATAAGATAAGTGAGGGATTAATATGTGTAAAATAAAAAAAGGAACAATAGAAAATGCTGATAAATTTTACATAACAAACAGCCTTTGGGGAACTGACGAATATAGGCCAGAGGTATATGTTAAGATTAGTTATAGTGATAAAGAGTTTTTGGTTGAGTTTACTGTCAAGGAAGAAAATCCAACAAGAGTATATACAAATCACTATGATAAAGTGCACGAGGATAGCTGTGCTGAGTTGTTCTTGAATTTCTCTCCTGAAACTGAGAAGAAATATATTAACTTTGAGGTTAATGCAAATGGTGCTATGAACCCTGCATTTCGTCCTGACAGATATTCAGGGGAACCTTTAAAAATAGAGGAAATAGAAGGCTTTGGTATAAAAACACAAATATTTGATGATTATTGGACGGCAAGCTATAATATCAGCTTTGATTTTATAAAGACATATTATCCTGATTTTGAAATAAATAATTGTGATTATTTGCTTGGTAATGCATATAAATGCGGAGATAAAACCCCTGTTGAACATTATATGTCATTGTTTAAAGTGGGTTGCGAAGAGCCTGATTTTCACAGACCTGAATATTTTGATAAATTTATAATTGAAAGATGAAAAGAGTCAATATGGCTCTTTTTTTATTAATTGGCTATTGCAAAAAGAAAATATATAGTGTATAATGTATGTATAATTATGCAAATATGAAACGAGGATTTTGTATGAAAAATATTGTTATAATCCCAAATGACAATAAGGATATTGAACTCAAAATAACAAAGAAACTTATTTCACTGCTTTCTGGTAAGGCGCATTTATATATGGATAAAAAGTATTCATATCTTGAAAGCAGTATAGTTTTTGCCGAAAAAAAGGAATTATTTTCCTGTGCAGATTTTGTTATTGTTTTGGGTGGTGACGGAACAATTTTAGAGGTTAGTGAACATTGTGGAATAAGGAATATTCCTATAATTGGAATTAATCTCGGAAGAATAGGATTTATGGCAGAAGTGGATGTATGTGAAATGGAAGCTGCCTGCAATGCTATTATCTCTGGTTCCTATAAAATAGAAAAAAGAATGATGATGGATGTAACAATTTTTAAGAAAGACAAGTCATATAATTATTATGCATTAAATGATGTTGTTGTGTCAAAGTCGGATTCCTCAATGGTTGCTATTGAAATATATTCTGATAACGAAAAAATTAATGAGTATAAGGCAGATGGAGTTATCATCGCAACACCGACAGGTTCAACGGGATATTCACTTTCAGCAGGTGGACCTGTTGCAGACCCAACAATGGAGCTTTTTATAGCATCACCTATATGTGCACATGAGCTGCATGCAAGAGCTGCTCTAATGCCTGCTGATAAAGTATTAAATGTTTCCTTGTCAGATGAGCTTGGACGCGAGGCAATAGTAACTCTTGATGGTAAGGTTAAAGAAAAGATTTGCATCGGAGACAAGGTAGTTATTAAAAAATCAAAATACTATACAGATATTGTTAAAATAAAGGACAAATCATTCTATGATGTTCTTACAGATAAATTAAAGTGATAGGTGGTATTAATATGCGACAAAAAAGACAATCACAAATTTTAAAAATAATTGCAAATAAGGATATAAAAACTCAGGAGCAATTAACTGAGGAACTAAAGGGACTTGGTTTTGATACAACACAGGCAACAATTTCAAGAGATATCAAGGAATTGGGATTAATTAAAATTTCATCTATGGATGGCGGATATAAGTATGCGCAAAAGCAACCGACAGGAAGTGTTGAGCCAAAACATATCGATATTTTCTCAGGAGCAGTTTTGAGTATAAATTTTGCACTCCATACAATAGTAATCAGAACATATCCGGGGATGGCTCAGGCAGTTTGTGCTTCTTGCGATGCATTGATTGGAAATAAGATGCTTGGCTCAATCGCAGGAGATGATACAATTTTGATTATTACCGAAAATGAACAGGCAGCCGTTGAAATGTGTGAAGAATTAAAAAAAATCTTTAAAAACTGAGGTAATTTGAAATGCTATGTAATATTGATATAAAAAATGTTGCAGTAATAGAAGAACTCAGCTTTGAGCCTCAGGATGGAATGAGTGTCTTGACAGGAGAAACAGGAGCAGGAAAATCAGTAATAATTGATTGTGTCAATATGCTCTTAGGTGAAAGAACAAATAAGACTTTAATAAGGCACGGTGAGAAAAAGGCAAGCGTTAGCGCTATGTTTACCATTACTGACGAGTTAAGAGAAAAACTTATTGAAAATGGCATTGAGGCAGAAGAAGAAATTATAATACAAAGAGAAATTACAATTGAGGGTAAAAGCATTGCAAGGGTTAATGGCATGATGGTTCCAATTTCTTTTTTAAGAGATATTGCATATCTTTTAATTGATATGCACGGGCAACACGATAACCAAATACTTTTAAATGCATCCCGACATATAGATTTTCTTGACTCATATGCAAATTTATATGAAAAAAGAAATGAGTACAATAAATTATATAAAAGGCTAAAGCAAATTAATAATGATATTGAAGAATTGAGTAGGAATGAGCAGGAAAGATTATCAAGAATTGATTTGTTGAATTATCAGATTGATGAACTTTCTTCTGCAGATTTAAAAGCTGGCGAGGAGGAAGAACTAAAAGAGGAAAGTATCTTAATTTCTTCATCGGAGAAGCTTTCACAAAATGTTATGAGGGCATATGTGCACTTATATGATAAAGAGAACAATGTATATGATGAGCTTAATAAAGCAATAATTTCATTGAGAGAGGTTTCAGATTTAGATAAATCTCTGGTAGAGATTAATGATCGCCTTACTGACGCACTTTATATAATTCAGGAAATATCAGGAGAATTGCGCGATTATAGAGAAAAAACAGAATTTGATGAACAAAGACTTGATGAAATATCACAAAGACTTGATTTAATCAAGAAATTAGAGAGAAAATATGGAACAACAATTAGTGATTGTCTTGAATTTTTGAAAAAAGCAACAGCAGAGCTTGATTTAATTACTAATCGTGACGAGAAAATAGCAGAGCTTATAAAAGAAAAAGAAAGTATTATAAAACAGATGGAGAGCCTTTCTAAAGAGCTTAGTAAAAAAAGAGAGATTGCAGCTAAAAAACTCTCAGAAGAAATCGAAAATCAAATTCATGATTTAGATATGGTAAAGGCAAGATTTTCAGTTGATATAAAAAGAACGGATGAATTTAGGCAATATGGAAAAGATATTGTTGAGTTTATGTTTACTGCAAATCCAGGTCAACCATTGGGAGAGCTTTCAAAGATTGCATCAGGTGGTGAATTGTCAAGAGTTATGCTTAGTATGAAAACTGTTTTGTCAAAGGACGAGGGAGCAGACACTCTTATTTTTGATGAAATTGATACAGGTGTATCAGGAAATGCTGCACTAAAGATAGCAAAAAAACTTTCTAACTTGGGAAAATTTAAGCAGGTTATATGTGTTAGTCACCTGCCTCAGCTTGCAGCTATAGCTGATAATAATTTCAAAATAGAAAAGATTTCTGATAATGAAAAAACTACTACAAAAATTTCTTTGTTGAGTTATGATGAGCGATTAGGAGAGCTTGCAAGAATGATTGATGGAGAAAATATCACAAATGCTTCTCTTGAGCATGCAAGAGAAATGTTGGATAGGAGAGGTTAATATGAGAGAAATCGGTGTGGTTGAAAGTACAAATGGAACAACTGCAGTTGTTTCTGTAAAAAGAAGTAGCTCGTGTGGAGAATCTTGTGCAACCTGTTCTGCTCATTGCAATTTAAAAGGTAATAAAATTATTGCCAGAAACAAAGCCGGAGCAACAGCAGGAGATTTGGTTACGATAGAAATGAGTACTGCTACCGTGTTAAAATCTGCATTTATGGTTTACATATTACCTCTTTTGATGCTATTCTTGGGGTATTTTCTTGCAGAGCACAAAACGGGTGATGAAACAAAGTCATTGGTGTGTGCGTTTGGTGCATTTATAGTGACATTTATATTTCTGTTGATTTGGGATAAAAAGAACAGAAATAAATTTATGACAACAATAATTGAAATAATAGAGAAAAGGAATTAGTATGGAATATTCAATTTTGGTTTTGAAGCAAGCAGTAATAATGATTTTGATTTGTGTTATAGGAATGATATGCTATAAGACAGATATAATAACAAAAAATGTGCAGAAGTATTTTTCATCACTTGTTTTAAAGGTTGTTATGCCTTGTGTAATCATAACCTCATTTCAAATTGATTTATCGCCTGAAATTATGAATGGACTGATAATGGCAGTTTTATTGAGTATAATATCCCATGTAATTATGATATTATTTTCAAATTTATTTATCAGGAAGAATGAGAAAAGGGAATATGCGATTGAAAGATTTTCTCTTGTATATACAAATTGCGGATATATGGGGATACCATTGATAGAGGGAGTTCTTGGTGCAGAAGGTGTTTTATATGCAACAGTTTATATGATTGTTTTTAATATCTTCGTATGGTCACATGGAGTTATTGTCATGAGAAATAAGTTTTCTTTATCGGAACTCTTAGCAGTGCTAAAATCTCCTACGATGATATCAATAGGTGTTGGATTAATCCTTCTCATATCTGGATTAAAGCTTCCATTTATTATTGCAAAACCAATTAGCTATGTTGCCTTGATGAATACTCCACTACCTATGCTGATAGCAGGGGTTACGATAGCACAACAATCATTTTTTGAAACTATAAAGGATTTCAGAGCAATTTTAATTTCTGCTATGAGAATGATAATTTTTCCTATATTAGTGTTTTTTATAATAAGGTGGATACCTTGTTCGCAAATAGTTTTCTTGTCGGTAATACTATCTGTAAGCTGTCCGACTGCTGCAGTTGGGACATTATTTGCGATTGAATATAATAAAAATGCGGCATACGCATCAAGGATTTTTGCCATAACAACAGTTGCATCCTCAATAACAATGCCGCTTATCATATTACTTGTGAATATGTTTAATTGATTTTTTTAATACTTGGAGCATTTGGGGTAACATATATGGTATTATAAAAATCATATATGACCATTCCTGGTTTTGCTCCATTTGGTTTTTTAACATTTTTTATTAAAGTATAATCGACAGGAACATTTGTTGATTCTCTGCCTTTGGAATAGTAAGCCGCAAGCTCTGCGGCTTCTTTTATTGTTGATGGTGGAATATCTTTATTAACACCAAGCTTTATGATTGTATGTGAACCATGAATTTTTTTTGTGTGAAACCACATATCCTGCGAGTTTGCAAAGCGAAGTGTAAGATAGTCATTTTGAGAGTTATTTTTTCCAACATATATATCAAATCCGTCACTACTTATATAGTGATGGGGTTTTGATGTTGCTTTCTCATTCTTACCCTTCTTTTTTTGTTTGACTATATAACCCAAATCGGCCAGCTCATTCCTTATCTCTATAAGGTCAGCCTCAGTTGAGGAATTATTGACAAGCATAAGTGTTGATTCTAAATACTCAAGGTCAGAAAGTGCATTTTGGAGTTGCTTTTCTGACTCAATCTCAGCATTTTTCGCTTTTTGATATAGCTTATAATACCTTTGAGAATTCTGTGAGGGCGTGAGAGTTGGATTAAGATCGATGATTATTTCATCAAAGTTTTCTGAGTAATAATTCTGAACTTTTACTTCTTTATCGCCCTGTGAAAAAGCATATAAATTTGCAGTTAACAAATCTCCTTTTATTTTATACTCTTCTTTCTTTTTTGCATCATCAAGGGTCTTTTTTAATATGGATATTTTCTTTGCCGTTCTTTCAATGTTTGTATTAAGCAGATGAACAAGGAATGCACTTTTCTGCTTCATTCTTTCCATACTGTCCCGTTCAAAAAAGTAATCATCAAGCATTTCATTTATACTTTCAAAATATCTTTTTTCTGCCAATTTTGAATATTGTAAAATATCAATAGGTGAAAAATCGATTATTTTTCCTGATGTCTTTTCATAGATAACACAAGGATTAGTTTTTTCACATCCGATTTTTTTAAATTCTGCGTTTATTTTCTGCCTGATTTCATCATCAAGATCAGAGCAGTCGAGATTATTTTTACCTGTAGCCCTTGCAACGATTTCTCTTGAAATCAAAGGGCTAATCCCTGAAATGTTTGACATAATTTCTTTTTCAGGTGTTTGACCAACAGATTTAAAGTCAAGGTTAATACTGTTTATTTCTTCTGATAAAATAGGTATTTTATTTTGTGCAGGAGGTGGGGAATATATAAGCCCCGGAAGCAGCTGACGAACTGTGCTGATTGAAAAATCAATATGCTTGATACAATCAATAATTGTCAAATCTTCTTTTGTTAATATTATATTTGAGTTTCTACCCATAATTTCGCAAAACAGATATTTTGTGGTCAAATCACCGAATTCATTATATGATTCAATGCCAAACCTTATAATTCTTTCAAAATCAATCTGTTTAATTTCAGTAATTCTTCCACTTTGAAGATGTTTTCTTAAAAGCATACAAAACAAAGGTGCAGTTTTTGGGTTTTCTTTCTGCACTTTTGAAAAATGTATTCTTGGCTGGGATGAATTAGCTGAAATAACAAGCCTATATGAATTTGTGCGAGATTTAATGCTTAACAATATTTCGTCTTTTTCGGGTTGATGAATTTTATCTATTCTTGAATTGGGTAGTTCTTGCCTAAACTCATCAATAAGCTTATTAATTGTAATTGTATCTAAAGCCATTTTGACCTCCGTATGTGTATTTACTGCTTTATTATAGCATAAAAGAATAAAGATTAAAATAGTTTTTTAAATTTTAGCAAAAAAAGAAGCAGGGAAATCCCTGCAATAAATCTTTTTTATCAGACAGCACGAGTAACCTTTCCTGAACGAAGACATCTTGTGCAAACATTGACAGCCTTTGGAGTACCATTAACGATAGCTCTAACTCTTCTGACATTAGCTTTCCATGTTCTGTTTGACCTTCTGTGAGAGTGGCTTACCTTAATACCGAAGCTAACACCCTTACCGCAAATATCACATTTTGCCATTAGAATACACCTCCTAAATCATATTTAATCATAAAACATAACTATTTTAACACAAAAAAAATTAATTTGCAATAGTTTTTCTAAAAAAAGAGCAAAAATAATTAATAAATTTGTAATTTAGGCTTTTTGAATAAATATTTTGAAAATTTTTTTAAATAACTATTTAATTATTAGAAAATTTGTTGTATAATATATGTTGGAGTATGGTATGCATTTTAAAAATATTATATATTGATGTGTCGAAAGGACGGATTTAATTATGGAGGAAAGGAAATTTACGATTGCACTTTCAAAGATAGTTGATGAATTTCAGTTTGAAAAGCTATATGAATCAAAAAATTATGATGAGATAGAGATAGGAAGAACAGATGTCAACAGACCTGCATTGCAGATGATAGGTTTTTATGATTATTTTGACAATGAGAGAATTCAAGTTTTGGGAAAGGTTGAGTTAACCTATCTTGAACAATTTGGATATGAAAAAAGATATAGCTTGTTAAAGCCGCTTTTTGAAAGTGGAATTCCTGCATTGATTATTACAAGAGGTATGCAGGTTGGCCCTGAAATATTTGAGCTTGCAGAAAAATGTGACCTGACAGTTTTAAGAACTGAAGAGTCTACTTCTGACCTTATGAGTGCATTAATAAGTTATTTAAAGGTTCAGATTGCTCCAAGAATAACAAGACATGGTGTTTTGGTTGAGGTTTATGGAGAAGGAATTCTTATAATGGGAGATAGTGGCGTGGGAAAAAGCGAAGCAGCTATCGAACTATTAAAAAGAGGCCATAGACTTGTTGCAGATGATGCAGTTGAAATAAAGAGGGTTTCAAACAAAACACTTGTTGGTTCTTCCCCTGAGATAATCCGTCACTTTGTTGAATTAAGAGGTATCGGTGTTATAAATGTTAAGGAAATCTTTGGTGTTGGTCAAGTAAAGGACACCGAGAGTATTAATTTAGTAATCCATCTTGAACAATGGCAAGAGGGAAAACAGTATGACAGACTTGGCATGGTTGAGGAATACACTAATATTATGGGAATAAATGTTCCAAGTATGACTGTCCCTGTTAAAATAGGCAGGAATATTGCAGTTATAATAGAGGTTGCGGCTATGAATAACAGACAAAAGAGAATGGGATACAATGCAGCTGTTGAACTTAATAAAAGACTTATGAACAGAATGCAGGAGAGTTTTTAAACATAGTGGTAATTTGTGATAAAACCTTCGAATATGTATATAATATTTAATGTATTGCAAAGTGCCTGGAGGAATTATGGATATTAAGAGTGAATTAAAAAATATATGTTCTGATGTGAGATTAAATGAGCCTATGTCTAAGCACACAAGCTTTAAAATAGGAGGCCCTGCAGATATATTATGCATTCCTGAAAGCACGGACGAAGTCATAAAATTAATCGATTATTTTAAGAAGAGTTCAATTAATTTTATAATTATAGGAAATGGTTCAAATCTGCTTGTTAGTGATTTGGGCATAGAGGGAGCAGTTATAAAAATTGGCAGTGCTATGAGCAGTATTGATGTAAATGGAGAAGAAATGACAGTCGAGGCAGGAGCTTTGCTTTCAAAGACAGCTAATGTTGCACTTTCTCATAGTCTTACAGGAATTGAAGCTATTTCGGGAATTCCCGGAACTATCGGAGGTGCCATATATATGAATGCGGGAGCATATGGTACTGAGATTAAAGATGTTATAAAAGAGGCTACATTTGTAGACGAAAATGGAGATATTAAAACATATTTGGGTAATGATTTAGGTTTAGAATATAGAAAAAGCATATTTACTGATAAAAACAATATAATTCTTTCTTGTGTATTATCCTTAAAAAAGGGAGACAAGGAAGAAATATCTCAAAAAATGAAGGAGTACACTAAACAACGGACAAGTAAGCAACCGCTCAGCTATCCAAGTGCAGGAAGCACATTCAAAAGACCCAAAGGTTATTTTGCAGCAAAGCTTATTGAGGATTGCGGACTAAAAGGCTATAGTATAGGCGGTGCTAAAATATCGGAGCTTCACGCAGGCTTTATAATTAATTATAACAATGCAACGACAAAGGATGTTCTTGATTTAATAGAATATACAAAAGAAAAGGTTTTTGAAAAATTTGGAGTTAAATTAGAGCCTGAGGTAAAAATTATCGGAAGACAATAAGAAAGGGAGATGAAAATGTCATTTTCTTCAGATGTGAAAAAAAGAATATCTACTATTGAAAATGAGTGCGAGATGTGTAATCGTGCACAGCTTGCAGCTATGGTTAGATATATGGGAAAATTCAGAGAAGATGACATCCTTTTAACAACTGAAAATGAATCAGTTATCAAGTGTCAGCAAAGATTGATTTTAGAAGCTACAGGAATAAAAACAGAATATGAGTTTAAGAAGAAAAGCAGACTTTATGAAATGTCTATTGAAAATGATGATGTTATTGATAACTTATCCGACCTTCTAATGATTTTTGATGATGATTATAATATTTTTGATTGTTGCAAAATGTCATACATAAGAGGTGCATTTTTGGGTGGTGGCTCAATTTCCGATCCGAAAAAAAACTATCATCTCGAAATTGATGCTAAATATGAGCCTGAGGCAGACAGGCTATGTAACATGTTAAAAAGTATGGGTGTTGTTGCAAAGATAACAAACAGAAAAGGACATTATGTTGTATATGTTAAGGAATATTCAGCCATTGCTGATATACTGGGGGTTATCGGGGATTCGATGTCAGCATTGGAAATATATAATATTTTTGTCGAAAAGGATGTAAGAAATTCAATTAACAGACAAATGAATTGTGAGAATGCAAATATGGACAAGGTTGCTGATGCTTATAAGAAGCACTTATCAGCAATAGAAATTGTTAAAAAAACAATTGGAATTGAGAAGCTTCCTGATGTTTTGCAGGAGATTGCAAGAGTGAGGGTGGAGTATCCTGAGGATAGCTTAAAACAATTGGGTGAACGGCTTGAAAATCCGATTGGTAAATCAGGCGTAAATCATAGACTAAACAGAATAGTACAAATTGCTGATGAATTAAGACAGACAGAAGAAAAATAGTTAATGAGAGGGAAATTATATGATACCTTTTGCACATCTACATACACATACTGAATATTCTTTGTTGGACGGTGCTTCAAGAATAACCGACCTTATTTCGCGTGCAAAAGAATTGGGAATGGAGTATATTTCTATAACTGACCACGGTGCAATGTATGGTGTTGTAGATTTTTATAAGGAAGCTAATAAACAAGGTATTAAGCCTGTTATTGGTTGTGAGGTTTATGTTGCACCACGAACAAGATTTGATAAAACTTATGAATATGATTCTAAATACTCTCATTTAATTTTATTGGCAGAGAATAATACTGGGTATAATAATCTTATAAAAATTGTATCAAAAGGCTTTACTGATGGTTTTTACTATAAACCAAGAGTCGATTATGATTTGTTAAGAGAAAACAGTGAGGGAATAATAGCTCTTTCTGCGTGTATAGCAGGGGAAGTTCCTAAAAATCTATTGAATGATAATTATGATGGTGCAAAAGAAATTGCAAAAAAGCATATAGAGATATTCGGAAAAGAAAATTATTTTATTGAAATACAAGACCATGGCCTAAGGGAGCAAAAGCAGACAAATCCGCTTTTAATCAAGCTTGCAAAGGAATTGGATATTGGAATTGTTGCAACAAATGATGTGCATTATGTTAGAAGAGAGGATGCCGAAGCTCAGGATGTCTTAATGTGTATTCAAATGGACAGGACAGTTGATGACCCTGAGAGAATGAAATTTGAGACCGATAATTTTTATTTAAAATCACCAGAAGAAATGGAAAGCCTGTTTTCCTATATTCCTGAGGCTTTATCAAATACTGTGGAAATTGCAAAAAGGTGTAATGTTACATTTGATTTTGATAAAAGGCATCTTCCGTCATATGATGTTCCCAACGGAAAGGGCGCATATGAGTACTTGAGAGAGTTATGTTATGACGGACTTTATAAAAAATATGATGTTATTACTAAAGATTTAAAAGAAAGACTGGATTACGAATTAAGTGTCATCAATTCAATGGGATTTGTTGATTATTTTCTGATTGTGTGGGACTTTATACATTTTGCAAGACAAAATAATGTTATGGTCGGACCTGGCAGAGGTTCTGCTGCGGGCAGTCTTGTTGCGTATACTCTTGGAATAACAAGCATTGACCCAATAAAATATAATCTGATTTTTGAAAGATTTTTAAACCCTGAAAGAGTTTCAATGCCAGATATTGATACGGACTTTGCACCTGAGGGAAGAAAAAAGGTTTATGATTATGTTGTTGAAAAATATGGTGAGGACTGTGTTTCTCAGATAATTACCTTTGGTACTCTTAAGGCAAAGTTAGTTGTCCGTGATGTTGGAAGAGCATTGAATATTCCTTATGCTGAGGTTGATAAGGTTGCAAAGGCAATTCCAAATGATTTAAAAATCACTATTGATAAAGCATTGTCAATAAGCACTGAATTAAAGGCAATGTATGATGGGGATATCAAAATAAAAAGATTAATTGATACTGCAAGAAAGCTTGAGGGCTTGCCTCGTCATAAGTCAACTCACGCAGCAGGTGTTGTAATAACACAAGAGCCGACAGTTAACTATATACCGTTACAGTTAAACGAAGATGCGGTTACCACTCAGTTTGTAAAGGATACTGTTGAAGAACTGGGACTTTTGAAGATGGACTTTTTGGGACTTAGAAACCTCACTATCATTGAGAATGCTGTTAAAATTATTGAAACAACCCGTGGAATTCATATTGATATGGATAATATTGATTATGGAATAAAAGAGGTATTCCAAACAATTTCTGCAGGGAATACAGATGGTGTTTTTCAGCTTGAGAGTGCAGGAATGAAGTCCTTTATGCAGGAATTAAAGCCTGACAATTTAGAGGATTTGATTGCAGGAATTTCACTTTATAGACCAGGTCCTATGGACTCAATTCCCAAATATATTTCAAATAAAAATAATCCTGAAAAAATTGAATATAAGCACAAGCTTTTAGAGAATATATTAAATGTAACCTATGGTTGTATGGTTTATCAGGAACAGGTTATGGAAATTGTTAGAGTTCTTGCAGGATATTCTCTTGGCGGAGCAGACTTGATGCGTCGTGTTATATCAAAAAAGAAGATGGCGCAGATGGAAATTGAAAGACAGAATTTCATATATGGAAAGAAAGATGACAACGGAAATCAAATTATTGATGGTTGTATAAACAGAGGAATTGACGAGGCGACAGCGATTTCTATCTTTGATGAGATTTATGATTTTGCAAATTATGCATTTAACAAATCCCATGCTGCAGCTTATGCCTATGTCACATATCAGACTGCATATTTAAAAACTTTTTATCCTGTTGAATTTATGGCATCGTTGATTTCAAGTGTGGATGACACCGATAAGGTTAACGAATATATAATTAATGCCAAAGCAATGGGTATTGATATTTGTCCGCCTAATATAAATAAGAGTAAAGATACTTTTACTGTTGAGGGAAATGCGATTAGATTTGGGCTTTCGGCAGTTAAGAATGTTGGTAGGGGATTTATCCAGAAGCTTGTTTATGAAAGAGAGTTAAGTGGAGAATTTTCAAGTTTTTCCGATTTTGTTGAAAGAATGACAGGAAAAGACATAAATAAAAGAGCTGTTGAAGGTCTTATAATGTGCGGAGCGTTTGATTCATTTGGAGCTAAGCGTTCTCAACTTATGGAGGTTTTCGAGAGCGTAATTGATAGTGAAGCATCAAGCAAACGAGGAAATCTTTCAGGTCAAATGACTCTTTTTGATGAAGAACAAAGCTCTTTTGAAATAGAATTTCCTGAAATTGAAGAATTTGATAAAAAAACCATTTTAAAAATGGAAAAGCAATCAATAGGAATGTATATTTCCGGAAATCCTATGGAGGAATATTCGGACAAAATCAAACAGTTGACTAAATATAATATCCAAAGTGTGTTAAACTCTGTCGAAAAAAATGAGGACAATGTGTATGTTAGTGCAGATGGTGGATTGAAGGATGGTCAGTTTGTTAGAATTTGTGCAGTTATTTCCAATAGAAAAAACAAAATAACAAGAAGTAATTCGCAAATGGCATTTTTGAAATTAGAAGATGAATTCGGTGCAATTGAAGCGTTGGTTTTCCCTAAAATATTAACCCAGTATTCTAATGTTTTGCAAGAAGAAAATATTGTTATGATTGATGCAAGGGTAAGCATCAGAGAAGATGAAGAACCAAAGCTATTACTTGAAAAAGCAGTGTTATTGGATATGATTAATCCACCAAAGATGCAAAAAACAGTTTATATAAAATTTTCTGAAAGAACACAAGATATTTTAAAACAATATATTAAAAGTATAGAGAGTTTTAAAGGAGATACACCTGTGTGTCTTTATTTTGAAAAGACGAAGGAAAGATTGATGGCTCCTGATGATATGAAAATTAATGCGACAGATGATGCAATTAGGTCTTTAAAAAATTGTTTTGGAGAGGAAAATGTTATAGTAAAATAAAATTACTAAAAAATGACATTATATGACTACTTTTTTTGGCAAAATGATTATTGATTTTTGGGTAAATTTGTTATACAATATTATAGTTAAATGTCATTATCAACCATTAAAATGAAATAGGAGATTTATCTATATGTGGACGGTTGTTTATGTTGCGCAGAAATCGCAGGAAGTGTTGAAAATTAAATATATTCTTGACGAAAACAATATTATTTCAAGGGTAAAAAAAGGAAATGCCACAACAGAGGAAGAGGGAACTTGTTTTGAGATAATGGTTCCTGCAGCCGAAATTTCACAAGCACAGAATCTGATTTTAGAATTTGAAATGTGATATTGTAATGGAGGATGTAATAATGGCAGAAATAAAAAGAATAGGAGTGTTAACAAGTGGTGGGGATGCACCGGGTATGAATGCCTCTATCAGGGCAGTTGTCAGAACGGCAATTTATAACGGTGTTGAAGTATATGGAATCAAGAGAGGCTATAATGGTCTTATCAGTGGTGACTTTACAAAAATGGATGCAAGAAGTGTTGGTGAAACTCTTCAAAAGGGTGGAACAATTCTGCAGACTGCAAGATGCTTAGAATTCAAAGAGTCAGCAGGCGTAATGAAGGGTGTTGAGGTTGCTAAAGAAAATGGAATTGATGGTTTAATAGTTATTGGCGGAGATGGCTCATTCAGAGGTGCAAGAGATTTGTCAAGAGCAGGTTTGCCTACCATTTCAATTCCGGGAACAATTGATAATGATATTGCTTGCAGTGAATACACTGTTGGATATGACACTTGTCTTAATACAGTTATTTCTGCAGTCGATAAGTTAAGGGATACATCATCTTCTCACGATAGATGCTCTGTTATTGAGGTTATGGGTAGAAACGCAGGTTATATTGCAGTTGAAGCAAGCATAGCTTGTGGTGCAGAGGTTGTTTTAATTCCTGAACTGGAATATGACTTTGATAAGGATGTTATAGGAGTAATTAAAAAAGGTAAGCTAAGAGGAAAAAAACACTATATAGTTATTGTTGCTGAAGGTGTTGGCGGTGTTATTGAAATGGCGAAGGACATCGAGGAAGCGACAGGTATAGAAACAAGAGCAACAATTTTAGGCCATGTTCAGAGAGGTGGAAGTCCAACTGTCAAGGATAGAGTGGTTGCAAGCAGAATGGGTGCATATGCAGTTGAAATGCTTTTAGATGGAAAATCAGACAGGGTTGTTTGTATGCAGAATAATAAAATAATAGATATGGATATTGAACAAGGTCTAAAAATGGAAAAAAGCATTTCTGCTGATTTAATCAGACTTACAAAACAGTTAGCGATTTAAGGAAATTAATGCTAAAGGGCATATAATTTAATAAATGATAAGGAGAGTTTGCGTATGAAAAAGGTTTATGAAGGAAAAACAAAAGATGTCTATGAACTTGAAAATGGCAATGTTATGCTAAAGTTTAAGGATGATTGTACAGGTAAGGATGGCGTTTTTGACCCGGGTGAAAATTCTGTTGGATTGACAATCGAGGGTATTGGTAAGGCAAACCTTCGTACATCTGTATATTATTTTGATATGCTTAAAAAAGCAGGAATCAAGACTCATTATGTAAGTGCTGATGTTGATAATGCTACAATGGAAGTTCTTCCTGGCAAAGTTTTTGGTCACGGACTTGAAGTTATCTGCAGATTGGTTGCTACAGGAAGCTTTATCAGAAGATATGGAGAATATATTGAAGACGGCACTGTCTTAGAGGGTGGATATGTTGAATGTACCTTCAAGAATGATGAAAAGGGTGACCCGTTGGTAACTGCAGAAGGTCTTGCTGCTCTTGGAGTTATGACACCTGAGATGTTTAAAAGTATGAAAGAACAAACTTTAAAAATCACAAAGATTGTTGCTGATGATTTGAAGTCAATAGGTCTTGATTTGTGGGATATCAAATTTGAATTTGGATATAACAATGATGAGGTTATTTTGATTGATGAAATTGCATCAGGAAATATGAGAGTTTATAAAGACGGAGAAATAGTTAATCCTGTTGAATTAACAAAGCTTATTCTTGAGAGATAATTAAAAAAATCCTGCAATAGCAGGATTTTTTATTCTATTTAACAATTTTGTAATAATTATTGCGTTGTGCGAATATAATATAACATATAACTAATCTCAAAGAGGAATAATTATGTTAAGAAAAATTAAAAGCACAACGATTACACTTTTTATGTCTATATGTATAGTTTTATTAATGCATAGTCTTGGTGTCGGAGGATATGATTATGCAGAGGATATAAACTATGAGGATTTTTTGGGAGAAGAAATAGAAGAGATAGAGCAGGTTAGTGTAATAGAGGAAGAAGTTATAATTAATAATGGAATAGGAACAGGTGTGTTTATAAAACCTCTTGATGGCACATTCACATCAGGCTTCGGACAAAGATGGGGAAGACTTCACGGAGGAATAGATATAGCCTCAGATATTGGAACGCCAATTTGTGCTTCTGATGATGCTACTGTACTTTTTACAGGTACTTGCGGAACATATGGATTGCTCGTAAAGCTTGACCATAAGAACGGATATGTGACATATTATGCTCATTGCAGTAAAATAAATGTTAATGTTGGAGATGTGGTGAGTAAAGGAGATATAATAGCATTGGTAGGTAACACAGGTAATAGCACAGGACCTCATTGTCATTTCGAAATAAGATATGATAATGTGCCACAAAATCCATTAGATTTTATAAAATTATAAAATTTTAGCAGTCAGTTTGAAACTGACTGCTTTGTTTTATTAAATAGGGTTTACGATTGAGATTGCACTGTAGTTTTTATCAAAGTGTTCAAAAAATCTTTTCTTGACATCCTCAAATGTAATTGTTTTATAGATATCATAGTATTTGAAATAATCAATATTCACAAAGCTGTCTGACAAAAATTGATGTGCAAAATCCTCAATGTTGTTATATGAACGAATATATTTTCCCCATATAGCCTTTTTCGCTCTTATAAAGTCCTCTTCATTTAAACCATTCTGTTGCAGTTCATCAATATATTTAATTATTTCATCATATACCTTTTGAGGATTTTTTGATTGTCCTTCGATAGCAGAATATCCATAATCAATTTGATGAGTGTATTCTGAGGCAAAAGGCGGATTTATTAATCCGTCATTATATAGCTTTTCATATAGAGGAGAGCTCTTTGAAAAAATGATTTTATGGAGAAT
>JAZNOH010000246.1:0-4458 GCA_045580715.1 Clostridia bacterium | reverse complement strand
ACATCCCCGTGCAAAAATTTTTCTTCAAATCCATCAAGAATTGTAAGACCATAGAATAGTGCGTGTGCCATAGCTCCGTTGTAATCAGGATTTATAAGCATTGAAACCATACCTGTTGTTATAATTATAGTAAGAATAACCTGCTCAAGCTCATCACATATATTACCCTTTTTTACCTCTTCTAATGCAATCTTTGCATATTTCATAATAGGTTCATTACACATATTGCTTATGGTGAGTCCAAGCTGCGATGAATAATCAAGAACCCTTCCTCTTGCAGAAAATTCAACCTCATAGTGTTTTGCAAGCGTATCTCCCACTCCTGCACGGATAAAGTCATATGGTGCTTCCATTATAATTTTTGTATCAATAAAACAATGATATGCAGGCTTTTTATAATATACAAATTTAGAAAAGCTATGCTCTTTTGTATATATAACTGATAATGCAGAGGATGCAGCACATGTTGAAGCAATGGTTGGAACAGTTACAACAGGAACATTTAACATATCTGCTAAATATTTGCTTGTATCCAGGGCCTTTCCTCCCCCTACTCCGACAACAAAATCGATATTTTTATTCTTATATTCATCATATAACTCAAATACCCGTTCTTCATAGCATTCAGTCCCATATATAACCTCGTCAACAATATTAAAATCTGGTGAAATACAGGATAACAACTTATCGCGTGCAACACTAAGTGCAGTTTTTCCTCCAATTAATAATATATTTGAACCAAGCTTTTTACACACATTATTGAAATTTTTAAAAGCATCTACACCCAATGTGTATGCAGGGAAATATCTTTCTTGCATATTTTTTCTCCTTTTGATAAATCAAAGGGCTGATGCATTGCATCAACCCTTTAAGGCTTTTTTATAATTATTTTACCAACATATCTGATAGGTTATACTTTGCTGCGATTTCGCCAACAACACCCTCAGCTGTTAATTCAGCAATTGCATCGTTAATCTTTTGAGTCATATCGCTGTCTTTTCTGCAAGCAATACCATACTCCTGTAAACCAAATTGATTATCAATGTTAACAACTAAATCTGGATAATCTGTTCCTTCGCCAACCATTCCATAAGCACATACGCTATCAACCAAAGCGATATCAGCAGTTCCAGCAGCAACTTCCATAATAGCCTTTGCCATTGAGTCTACTGGTGTGTATTCTGCATTTGCAAAGAATTCCTTTGCTGATACTACAACTGTATCATCATCTTCAATTGTTCCCTGAAGCTTACCTTCACCTGTTGAACCTTGTTCAGCAACAACGATAGCACCACTTGGGTCTTTTGCAAACTTTTCTGCAACATCAGGCTTCATAACCATTGCTTGTGTGTTGTTCAAGTAAGGAGCAGACATATTCATTGTTTGCTTTCTCTCTTCTGTGATACACATACCATTCCAGATACAGTCAATGTTCTTTGAATTCAATTCAATTTCCTTTGAATCCCAGTTGATTTCAACAAATTCTGCTTCAAGACCAAGCTTATCTGCAACAGCCTTTGTAAGCTCTGTGTCAAAACCGATTAGCTCGTTGTTATCATCGTAATAGTTCATTGGTGCGAACAATGTGATACCAACTGTCATTTTTCCTTTTTCCTTGATTTCTTCATAATCGGATACATTCTTTTCTCCGCATCCTGTCAATGCTGTTGTAAGCATTGCTGCAATAAGTGTTAGTGATAGTAATTTTTTCATTTTTTTTACTCCCTTTCGTTTTTTGATTTTTATTACTTTATCACTATACCACTTTACTACGCTAAAGTCAAGCATTATTTTTTATTTTGTTTATTTTGTATTAATTTTATATAATTTAATCATTCTATTAGTGTATTTTGAACAATTAAACACATTTACTATCAATATCAATACTTTCCACGCATAAATTTGATACATATGCTTGATTTAGAATTCGATTTATGATAAAATCAAATTATAATAAGAGGTTTTACCTATAAGTAAGGAGATGGTTTATATGACAGAGATGTTCTGGATTGTGGCAATTATTATTTTTTCGTTAGTCGAGGCTTCTACTGCCGGATTGGTCAGTATATGGTTTGCAATCGGCTCCTTAGCTGCATTGATTTCATCATATTTTACTGATTTAATTTTGGTTCAAGCTATTGTCTTTTTCCTTATATCACTTTTAAGCTTTGCCTTACTAAGAAAATTTGCTTTAAAGGTTATTAAAAAGAGTCAAAAAGAAACTGATATAGGAAGATTGATTGGCAAGGATATATTGATAACTCAAACAGTTGATAATATCAATAACACAGGTATGGCTAAAATTAATGATGTGGAATGGAAAGTTAGAAGCTTATCAGGGAATATTATTAATGAAGGGCAAATAGCTACCGTCGAGAAAATTGATGGTGTTAAGCTTATTGTAAAATAAATTAAAAAGGAGATTATATTATGAAAATACTTTTTACACTTATAGTAATTATACTGATTTTTATTATCGCAAATATTAAAATTGTACCACAGGCATATGCATACATCATAGAACGCTTTGGTGGTTATAGCACAACATGGAATGTCGGATTGCATATAAAAATACCTTTTATTGAACGAGTTGCAAAAAAGGTTAATCTAAAAGAACAAGTATCTGACTTCCCTCCTCAACCTGTTATCACAAAGGATAATGTAACAATGCAAATTGATACTGTTATATTCTATCAGATAACTGACCCTAAGTTATTTGCTTACGGTGTTGAAAGACCAATGATGGCTATTGAAAATCTTACAGCAACAACTCTCAGAAATATAATTGGTGATTTAGAGCTTGATGAAACTCTTACATCAAGAGATACTATAAACACTCATATGCGTTCAATCCTTGATGAAGCAACTGACCCTTGGGGAATTAAAATTAATCGTGTTGAGTTAAAAAATATTATTCCTCCTCGTGAAATACAAGATGCCATGGAAAAACAAATGAAGGCAGAAAGAGAAAGAAGAGAATCAATTCTTAAAGCAGAGGGTGAGAAAAAATCTGCAATCCTTTTAGCTGAAGGTGAAAAGGAATCCGCAATATTGACAGCCGAGGCGAAAAAACAAGCAGCAATCAAAGAGGCAGAAGGTCAGGCAGAAGCAATACTTGCTGTTCAAACTGCTATAGCAGAGGGAATTAAGAAAATTAATGAAGCAAACCCATCAGATGCATATGTTGCTTTAAAGTCCTTAGAAAGCTTTGAAAAGGCTGCTGACGGTAAAGCCACAAAGATTATTATTCCATCGCAAATTCAAGGAGTTGCAGGACTTGCAACCTCAATTAAAGAATTATTAACTGATAATAAATAAGAAAGGGCAGCGAATCTACGCTGCCTTTTCTATACAAAAAAATAACACCTAACATATGTTAAGTGTTATAATCTTTTAATTAGCCATTAACCTTTGCTAAGATAAGAGCAAGCTGTGATTTCTTTCTTGCAGCTGTGTTCTTATGAAGAATTCCTTGGCTCACGCCTTGGTCAATCTTCTTTACTGCATCGTTGAACAATGCATTGATTTCAGCCTTATTACCTGCCTCAGCAGCAGCTTCAAACTTCTTAACAGCAGTCTTTAATGCAGTTTTATGCATTTGATTGATTAATGTCTTTTTAGCGATAACCTTTACACGCTTTTTTGCTGACTTAATATTTGGCATACTGTCCACCTCCATACAATTTAATAACATAATACTGAAATATTTTATCACATTAAAACAAAAATTGCAAGTGTTTTTTGTAAATATTTTAAAAAATATTAAATTAATTCTATTTTTTGTAGTTTTGTTATTAAATTATATAATTTTTTAATTCAAATTTGCTGTTACTTGTTCCTGTTTTTGCTTTAATTTTTCACTTATTATTCTTTCAAGAGCATATGAAAGCTCAGTCGGAACAACCTCTTCCTTTTTAATTATACCTATATATGATATTGCCTCTTCAACATCAAAAAAAACTCCCTCTATTTGTTTGCACTCACTCATATCAGGTTTTCCTGGAAATCTGTCTATTCTCAAAATCCCAATTCCATAGCTTTTTAGTTTACTATACCCAAACCCCACAGGTGTTTCTAAAAGATAATATTTTAAAATCTTATATCCATTATTCTCATTTTCAATTACCACATCGGTACCAAACTGAATTTTTTTCATATTGTCATTCCTTTCACTTAAATAATCCTACCTAATTTATTATAATTTATTTAAAGTGCAAATACAAGAAAAAGAGTTCGCATAATATGACATCTTCTTCCTATTTTCTCATTTAATCTTATATTTCGACTTCATATGTTTAAAAACAGATTATATTTTTCTTGTAATTTGTCAGAAAATGACGATATGTGCTATAAAGAAATATAACTGCAATTGTGCCACAGGCACCACCTCGTAAAAGGTTAGTAGTGAAACAAAGGCGTTATGAACGCGTTTACAAGTGAATAGTCGACTTGAACGTG
>JAZNOH010000245.1:0-6095 GCA_045580715.1 Clostridia bacterium | reverse complement strand
AGAAGAAACCAAAGAAAAAATCAGCATAGCAAATAAAGGAAAAAAATTTTCTGAAACAACACTAAAAAAATTAAGCGATTCTCATAAAGGGAAAAGTGCTTGGAATAAAGGAATGACATTTGAACCATATCAACATTCACAATATGGAACACATCGAACTGAAGAAACAAAACAAAAAATAAGTGAAAAACTAAAAGGAAAATATATCGGGCAAAACAGATATAATGCGAAAAAAATAAATCAATTTACAAAGGATAAAATTTTGATTAAAAGTTGGGATTGCATTGCCGATGTCGAGAGAGAAATGGGTTATCATCATAGTAATATAATTCGATGTTGCAAAGGGCAAATTAAAACCGCATACGGATATGTATGGGGATATTGTACAACGATTGATAGGTGAGATATGGAGTTTAACAGAAAAAAGGTAATAAGAGAATTGGATGCGCTTCATCATCGCATTCTAAACAGCAAACTTGCCGAAAAAATAACCGAAAAAGAGATAATGGCTATTATCAATGCTGCCATTCTTTTAATTGAGGATGGTAAGGAAATCAAGGAGCTTACCGAGGAAGCCGAGAGATTGAATACAAATATGGATTCGATGGTGGTAGAGCATAAGCGACTAGTTACTATAACAAAAACCGATACCGTGCGAAAGATGCTTGCCGAAGCAGAATATGTTGCTGAGTATTCTGAGGATTTTGGTTGTCCTGTCGTTCTATTTGATAAACTTCTGCAGATTGGCGAGGGAATCAAATGAAAAGAATTGCTCAAAGGATTAAACAACGCTTCTGCCATCATATAGACCATCCAAATGATAGAAACCATCAAACACCATTTGTGGGGTATATGTTTCAATGTCCAAAGTGTAAGGGCTATGTCGCTTACTTTAAATATTGGGATGAGTTTATTGATGTTTCTGAGAAGCGTTACAATATATTCGTAGAGGAAGGTGTAAAACTATGGGAGAAAATAGAATGATTTGGAATGCATTTAAGAAAGAGGTAAGGATATATGAATAGAGTTAATGAGATTGTAATTTGTAGAAATAATTTTGATTCTGAGGGAGCATTCAAAAATGCGGTTAGAGATGCAATTATGGTGTTGCTTGACAACGATTATATTATGACCGTTAGATATGATGAGAAGGGGCTTGGCATTGTTGCTATTGAATATAATTATGGAGATAAAAGTTTTGGAGACTATTATCCCCATTGGTTGCTTCCAGAAGAGTACGAGAGTATTACTTGGAGCGGTGAAGACGAAAAATAAAATATAAACATTTAAGTTATAAAGGAGAAATATTATGAAGAAAATCACATCTATAATTATGGTAATAGTGCTTATATGCACTTGTTTTGTATTTACATCTTGCACGGCAGCAGACAATGTTAATCACAACTTATCGCAAGCGGCTGATAACTTTGAGGTTTGCCGAAGAATTACTGTTTATAACGCACGAACCGACCTTATTGTTATGGAGATGGAAGGTTATATGAGCATATCTAATAACTCCACAAGCGAGCTGGTTGTGACTTGCAAGACGGGGGTAACGGAATACAAGAAAAATTATGTGTATCTTAATGAATATGTGATTTATGTAGTCGAGGATATATCAGGAACAGTAACCGACCCTTATCATTATAGAATACACTTCTATGGAGCAGTTCCCGACATTGATATAAACCATTAAAATAGGGGTTTTAAGAGGTAAGAACAATGCATCGGACTGAAGATTGTTTAGTAATAGGCTTTGACCACCACCATCCTTCCGAAATGGCAACTTTAGCAGTTGCGAGAAAAGAAGGAGAGAGGCTTGTGGTTGTGAATATGGTTTATGGCAATGAAGCTTTGGAGATATATGATAAACTTACAAGGTCTCCGACACCGTTAAAAGAGAGATGTGATAAAATTACAGAAATGTATAACAAACTTACAAGCGATAAAACAAAACGCAAAGACAATGAAAAGAAAAGAAAATATTATCGTAAGTGCGGTGTTTGTGGTGATAGGTATGAGCAGTCTGAAATGCTGAGAACAAACGATTCTCCTAACGGATGGGTTTGTTGGGATTGCCGTAACATATTAAACCCAGATTACGACGATTAAAAAACATATTTTAAGAGGTTGATATGGAAAGAGAAAAGCAGATTGAGGAAATGCATCTCGACTTTGAAAAGTGGGATGATGCAGATACAGAGTTGAGTTTAGCAGAGTGGATGTACAACTTAGGCTACCGCAAGATTTCCGATGTTATAAAAGAGATTTATGAGAAGCTTTATAAACAAAGCTATCCTTCTGCCTTTGGCGGCTGGGCTATAAGTCTGGATATGGTTAGATATATTTTGAATGAATACGAAAGTGAGAACAAGGAATGAACGAAAGATGGATTGAAATGGAAGATGGCACTTACCCAGATGGATTTCCTAAGAATGTATATAGACACGAATCGTGTGAAGTAAGAGGCGAATCCGTTAGAAAGGCTTATCCATTTTGCCCTTATTGCGGGAAAAAGATTACACATATAAAAGTTTTTGATAATTGCTTTAAGGAATGTGCAATTAGCTTCTTTAAAAGCAAAGGATTTATTTGTGAATAAAAAGCGTATTTTATGAGGTGATGATATGAAATGTAGGTATAACATCAAAGAACTTATTGAATCATTGGATTTTACAAAAGATTATGTGAACAAAGATGCTATGAAAGAAACACTTAGCTTTATCGTTGACACTTTAACTACGCAAGTAAAAGTCTCTCAAAATGAAATGGATTACGAAGAACAACTTTCTCATAATTGGAATGATTACGAAGCAGCAAAGGCAGTTAGGAATTTTTGTCAGTCATTTCTGAGTGATTTGGGTGTTGAATAAAATACGAATTTTAAGTGGTATAAATTATGAAATATAAAGTACAATTGCTAATTCAAACAATACGAATTAGACTTGAAGTATTTTTTCTTCGATTGTTTGGATATATAGACAAAAATTTTGAGCCATTAAAATGCACATGTGGTTGCAAAGAACTTGAATACTGCAACAAGGATTATATAGGAAGTATCTTGTTAGAATATGATTGCAAATGTAAAAAATGCGGCAAGACATTAAACCATTGGGCATATGGTCATTGGGAGATTTGGTAATAAAAACAAACTTTTAAGGGGTAATTATGGAAGATAAATATGTAACACTTATTGATAGCAGAGAATTTCAAGCAAAAATATTAGAATTCATTTCCTCAGAAGAACTTGACAAGTTTTTCAATTGCACAGTGTTTGCAGACAAACCCGAATGTAGGCAAGCTATGATTCACGGAATGTGCGTTGCCTCTATGTTGACATGTAAGTGTGAACAGATAATTGGTACACGAAAGGACACATAAAAATAAAATTTTAAGAGGTAATAGATATGTATGGACTAAGAGTTTATATTACACCAAAAGATATTATAGATAAACTATGTGACGAAGATAAAGCAAGATTTAATCAGTGCGTATTTACTGATGTCGCAAGAGAAAGAGACGGCAGTATCACAATTGATTGTGTGGTGTTCAATGACTCCGACTCGTATTTAAGAGGAGATATGCACAGACAGAGATATTGCGATTCAAATTTAAGTGTAGACATTCCAAGGTTAGAACCTAAAAGGGATTAAAAATAGAGTTTTAAGAGGTTGAATTGATTATGAGTATGGAATTGTTAAGGGCAAAAGAAGCAATTTTTAAATTGATAGGTCAGTTCCATCGCCCTACAGAACTTAGTGATGGTGAGCTGTATATTTATAATTATTGCGAATCGGCTTTAGAGTCGGCTTTTGATGTTCTTGGAATTGAAGAAAACTATATTAAATTACAAGACTTCTGTCAAATGTGGGAAGATAATAACCGTGCTATTTGGGCGATTAATTTACCAAACGAATCATTTAATGGGATAACGGCAGATGTGTATTATGATATGTTTAAAGAAGATTATGAGCGCCAATGGGATTGGTTGTATGAAGATGATTAAGAGGTGGTTATGACTGGGAAAGAACAGATAGACCATTGTGAGGTTTGTGAATTTCACAAAATAATTCAGTGTACTGGCGGCATAAACATTATGTCTTGTCACTATGGAGATTATATAAATCATCCTGTATGGGGAGATTTTGAATGTCCTCTTGGTGATGATAAGCCGATTAGAAAAACAGATATAAATGATGTGTTTTAAGGAGTAATGAAATTATGAAAAAGACAACAATTACTTGTGACCATTGTGGAAAAGAAATAAATGCAATGAGCGCTTATGTTGATACGGTGATTGATGACTTCATTAATATTATTGAAGTAGATTTATGTGCTGAGTGTTTTCGTGAGCTGAATGGCATAGTTGTAGAGTATACAAATCAGAAGAGTGATACATAAAAATGAAGTTTTAAGTGGTGAGAATTATGAAGGTAGATTTAAATAATAAGCACAGCCCTTGTATGATGTGTTTTATTAAAGGTATACATTACGACCAAGATTCAAAGCATTGTCAGAGTTGTGAATATAATATTGCAATCAAGTTATTAAAGAGAATGCTCAAAGAAGAACTTTACTGTTCTGTCTGCAAAAATAGTAAGTCGCTTGGTGGTGGATATTATGATTGTACTGTTTCTGATAATGACAATTTTTGCAAGAATGGCGACAATCTTAATATAAATTGGGAGATTGCTTGTGAAGAATATGGAATTGAAACCGTGTAAGAAATGTGGGTATCTTCACGGTAGACGGATTAATTATTATGGTCACGCATTTAGCAACAAGAAAACATACCGTATCACTTGTCCACAATGTAGTTATTGTACAAAAGAAAAGGATTCGCTACAAGAAGCTATAGATGCGTGGAATTATAGACAATAAAAATATACTTTTAAGAGGTTTAACTTATGGAAAGAGAAAGCATATTTCAACTTGCTCTAATGATTAACCGTGACCAATGCCCTCCTGATAATCGAATGTATTATTGTAATATGGGAGAAGACCCAGAGTGTGATTGTGTTGAATGTTGGGATAAATATTTATTTTGGGCGGTGAATGGATATAGAGGAGACCCATACAAGCTTGATAGAGATAAGGAAATAAAATAAGGAGAATTAACTATGAAGATTTCAGAAATGATTGCAAACTTGGAAGAGTTTAAGGCGGAGCATGGCGACATTGATTGTTGGTATGCAACAGATGATGAGGGCAATGCATATCACGAGGTATATTTTGACCCAAGTTTTAGATATGTTGACGATGAAGGCGAAATGTATGACGAAGAAGGGCTTGAAGAGTATGAAATGGACGCAGAGGATGTGACTCCTGTCTGCATTGTGAATTGAGGTAAGAGGTAAATTATGAAATTAAAAGATATACTGCCAGACCATTACATAAATATTCAAGCTAGAACTACCGACCCATTTGGTGATGATTTGTTATTTGGATATTGCCACTGGACAGGCACAGAACTTGTATCTGATGATGGAGACTATTATTCAATCGAAGAAGAGATTGTAAAGTATGAATTTGATGAATATGGTTTGGCTTATTGGTTTGAGAGCAAGTGGAGCAAGTAATAAAAATTATATTTTAAGAGGTAAGGATATATATGACGAAGATACATAAAGATGCCTATTATAAAAAATACAATATTGAATGGTATTTGGGCAATGGCGATTTGGCAACCACTTCGGGCATATTGCTTGATGTTGATAATGGATATTTTTATTTTGGATATCCTGAAGGCGGCTTGTTTATGGTTGAACGCAGAGCCATTCGTAGCTTGGAATGTTTAGAGGAGTAAGGTATGAATTATATAATAGATATTGAAGCATTAAAGAATTGTTTAGAGCTGATACCTAAATGCAAGGTAAACGGTGAACCATATGTTGGTTTGGAAATTGTTAAAGAAATGATTGATAGATTTCCAAAAGAAGAGCTGGGTGATTTTGTTGAAAGATTTGAATATCTTCATAAAATAAAAACTTAATTTTAAGAGGTAATTATGGATTGGTTAGATAATTATATTTATGGTAAAAATCTGACTGATGAGCAGTTAAGATATATGCATTTAAATCCATTAAATTTTTTTG
>JAZNOH010000244.1:0-3052 GCA_045580715.1 Clostridia bacterium | reverse complement strand
TCAAAAACAGGTAAGACTTTGCATAGATTAAACGCAACTACCGCATCTGTTTCGGATATTAAAGATATAATTGCATCATTAGACGGATTTATGGAGCAAAATGGTGTTTTGTTGTATCTGGATGAAATTCAGCATTTCAATAAAAAGCAACAACAAACATTATTGGAATATATGGAGAATGGGAAAATTACTTTAATTGCAAGTACGACTGAAAACCCATATTTTTATGTATACAATGCAGTTTTATCACGCTCAGTTGTATTTGAGTTTAAGCCGATTGAGGCAGAAGAGATTGAAAAAGCGTTAGAAAGATGTATCAAAAGATTAGAAGAAGAGGAATATAAAAACTATAATGTTTCGGTAGATAAAGATGCATTAACACATATTGCCCAAGTTTCAGGTGGGGATGTGAGAAAAGCAATTAATTCTCTTGAAATCAGCTTAATTTCTGCAGTGCCTGATATAGACGCAAATTTAGTTGTAACACTTGATACTGCTGAACAGGCAACACAAAGAAAATCTATTAAGTATGACCGTGATGGAGATAATCACTATGATATATTGAGTGCATTTCAAAAGTCAATCCGAGGAAGTGACCCTGATGCAGCAGTGCATTATCTTGCAAGACTATTGTCTGCAGGAGATATGCAAAGTGTATGTAGAAGATTAATGGTTATTGCAGCAGAGGATATAGGGTTGGCATATCCGAATGCAATTACTATTGTAAAAGCATGTGTCGATTCTGCTCTGCAACTTGGCTTGCCAGAAGCTCAACTACCACTTGGTGAGGCGGTAATTTTACTTGCTACTGCACCTAAATCCAATTCAGCTTCACAGGCAATATGGAATGCAATGGCAGATATAGAAACTAAGGATGTAGGGGAGATACCAAAGCACTTAAAGGATGCACATTATCAGGGTGCAAAAGCGTTTGGTAATGGAATTTCTTATAAATACCCACATTCATTTGAAAATCATTATGTTAAACAACAGTATTTGCCTGATATAATAAAGGATGTTAAGTACTATGAATATGGTAACAACAAGACAGAACAAACAATGAAGGCATATTGGGAGAAAATTAAGGAAACAGGAGAAAATTAATGTCAAATAATCGAGAAAAAATCAGGAACTTTTGTATAATCGCTCATATTGACCATGGAAAATCAACATTAGCTGATAGATTATTGGAATTAACAGGTGAGGTTGAGCTTCGTGATATGGAGGATCAGCTCCTTGACAATATGGACCTTGAAAGAGAAAGAGGTATCACTATAAAAGCTCATGCTGTTAAATTGAATTATACTGCAAAAGATGGAAATGATTATATTCTAAATCTTATTGATACACCTGGGCATGTCGATTTTAATTATGAGGTTTCAAGAAGTCTTGCTGCGTGTGAGGGCGCAATATTGATTGTTGATGCATCTCAGGGAATTGAAGCGCAGACCTTGGCAAATACATATCTTGCCCTGGAGCATGACCTTGAAATTGTTCCTGTTATAAACAAGATCGACCTGCCATCAGCTCAGCCTGAGCGAGCTATTTCAGAAATTGAGGATATAATTGGAATACCGGCTGAAGATGCGCCACTTGTTTCTGCTAAGACAGGGCTTAATGTTTGCGATGTATTGGAAGCAATTGTTGAAAAAATACCTGCTCCATCAGGCGATGATGATGCGCCATTAAAGGCATTGATTTTTGACTCATACTATGATAGCTACAAGGGAGTTATTGTATATGTAAGGGTTAAGGACGGAAAGCTCAGTGTAGGAGACAGAATAAGACTTATGGCAACAGGTGCAGAATTTGATGTTGTTGAGGTTGGTTCATTGCATGCGAATGGAATGATCCCTAAAAAAGAACTTTCTGCAGGAGAGGTCGGATACATTGCAGCAAGTATTAAGAATATTCAGGATACACAGGTCGGGGACACGGTAACAACTGTTGAAAATGCTGCAAAGGAGCCGTTGCCCGGATATAAAAAGGTAAATCCTATGGTTTATTGTGGTATATATCCTGCAGATGGTGCACAATATGATGATTTGAAAGAAGCTCTTGGAAAATTACAGTTAAATGATGCTTCACTGATGTTTGAGCCGGAGACCTCTGTTGCTTTGGGATTTGGTTTCAGGTGTGGATTTTTGGGGCTTCTTCATATGGAAATAATACAGGAAAGATTGGAAAGGGAATATAATCTTGATCTTGTTACAACTGCTCCGAGTGTTATTTACAAGGTATATAAAACCGACGGAGAGGTTATTGATGTTGATAACCCAACAAACCTTCCTATACCTACAGAAATAAGCTATATGGAAGAACCTATGGTTAAAGCCGACATAATGGTACCTACTGATTTTGTGGGAAATGTTATGGAGTTGTGTCAGGAAAGACGAGGAGTCTTTATTGATATGAAATATATGGAAGCAACAAGGGCACAGATATTTTATGAATTGCCGCTAAATGAAATAATATATGACTTTTTTGATGCGCTAAAATCGAGAACAAGAGGATATGCTTCATTTGATTATGAATTGACAGAATATCGCCGTTCTGATTTGGTTAAGCTTGATATATTATTAAATGGTGAAATGGTTGATGCTCTTTCATTTATCGTTCATAAAGATAATGCATATTCAAGGGGTAGAAAAATGGCAGAAAAGCTCAAAGAGTCAATTCCAAGACAACTCTTTGAAGTACCTATTCAAGCAGCAATAGGTAATAAAATTATTGCTCGTGAAACTGTTAAGGCTCTCCGTAAGGATGTGCTTGCAAAATGTTATGGCGGAGATATAACACGAAAGAAAAAGCTTTTGGAAAAACAAAAGGAAGGTAAAAAGAGAATGAGACAGGTGGGAAGCATTGAAGTTCCGCAAGAAGCTTTTATGAGTGTATTAAAACTTGATTAATTTTATTCAGACTAAAAAGTTTAGTGCTTTTTAGTCTGTTTTTGTAACAATAGTTTACAAAATAACGGATTTAAATGTTAATTTTTTCGTATTTCAGTAATTATATAGAGAGAAATGCAACTTGTGGTTGCAAAAAAAGTCAA
>JAZNOH010000243.1:0-3186 GCA_045580715.1 Clostridia bacterium | reverse complement strand
AAATCCATTTCGGCGAACTTAGACTTTTTCGGATTTTCAAGACTTTTCTTTAGTGTTTCCACCTCTATATCCATTGCTCCGATTATTCCGATTTTATTCTTCATATTTCATTTTCTCCTCTGTCCAGTTGACCAAAACCTCGCACATATCTTTTGCGACCTTTTTTGCACCATCTAAATCGTGTTCAAGATAATTTCCGCATTCCTCTTTTTTGCTTCCAGGAATAATCCCATCAAAGTCACTGATAAAAGAGAATGCTCCCTTAACCATATCAATAACATCCTGTTTTTTTACTGTATCACGCATCAAAAGATAAAATCCTGTTCGGCAACCCATCGGTCCGACATAGATTACACTCTCTGAAAATTCGCTGTTTCTTGCATATGTTGCAAAAAGATGTTCAAAGGTATGCATTGCCTCGACAGGAATGTAATCTCCCCCATTTGGCTTTTTCATTCTTACATCGTAGCTTATGACATCCCCGTCAATTCTCGAAATATAAATTCCCTTTTTTAGTTTATCGTGATTTACTGCAAAGCTTGCAATTCTCTCCATTTTATATTCCTTTCGTCCTTACTGAATTTTTATCTTCTCTGATATAACCCCTGAATTATATAAAAACATCAGTTGTTTTAAATCCTCTATATCTTTTAATAGCTTTCTACCATTATCAGTGTCCTTAACAAGTGTCCTTTTTAGTGTTTTTTCAACAACATTCTTTTGCGAAGTCATTTCAAGGTTGTTTTTTAATATATAGTTGACACTTTCAAATGGCATATGTGATGTCAAAATCAGACCATATGAATTAAAGGTCAGAGTATATCCTGCTATTCCTGTTTCCTTCTGGTATGTTTTTGACATACCACCATCAATTAACAAGAGCTTTCCCCCTGCCTTTATTGGTTTTTCACCCTCTTTGAATTTAACAGGAATATGTCCGTTTATGATATGTGACTGTTCAGTATCAATCCCAAATTCAACTAAAATCTTTTTACATATTTCTTCATCATTCTGCAACTCAAAGTATGGCTGTTTTTTCTCCTTATGAGATTCTTTATCATCTAAGAACATTCTTTCAAACGTCGCCATCTTCTTTTTTCCAAAAAGAGGAGAGTCAGGCGAGCACCACAAATACCACGCAAAATCTAAATTTTCTTTTTTGCTGTATGAATTTCTTATTTGTCTTTCACAATAATCAAGATATCCCTTTCCGCTCATTTTTCTTCCGTCAAGAGAAATCTTTGAAAATTCTCCATCTTCATCAAGAGGAATACATCCGTGATACAAAAGATTTCCGTTATAGCAAAGATAAATTCCACCTTTTGCAAACAGGAATTTTAAGTGTCTTTGCATTTTCTCACTATGTAAAAAGCTATGCTTAAGATTTTCTATAACCTCTTGTTCCTCCTCGGTGAGTTCAAGAGGATTATCACGATTTATTGTCGGAAATTCATCGGTATTTAATTTACAACCACACCAGCTAAGCTCATCAAAATTAATTTTGTCAAGCTTTGTGTTCCCCTGCATATTATATCCAGGATTTCTCATCATAACATTATCTTCAAGCTTGAAACGAATCATTGAAATAGCTTTATACATTTTTTCAATGTTGTTTTCGCCTTTGTATTTATCTATAGCGAAGCTTTCAAGCTTACGAAGACTTACTCCATAGCCCTCCTCCAAAAACAAGATGTTTTCATATTTTAAGCTATTTGCTATAACAATAGCAATGCACACTTCACTACCCATCATTGCACCCATCCATACAATATCGTGGTTTCCCCATTGGATGTCGATATTTTTGCTGTTCATCAAAATATCCATAACCAAATCAGGTCTTGGTCCTCTGTCAAAAATATCGCCCACAATATGCAGGTGGTCAATGGATAGCTTTCTTATAACCTCTGCAATCTCAATAATAAAGTCGTCTGCACAATCCAATTCAATTATGCTTTCAATGATTTTATTATAGTATTGTTCTTTATTAATATTTTTAGCATCACAATTTAATAGCTCGTCTATTATATATGCGTACTTTTCAGGCAATGCTTTTCTGACCTTTGAACGCGTATATTTCCCACAGGCAAGCTTGCAAACCTCGATCAACCGATACAAATTTTTCTCATACCAATTTCTGTCCTTTTTTGATATATCTAAAATTTCCTTTGGATAATATATCAGATTTGCAAGTTTGATTTGCTCTTCATCAGATAATTTATCCTTATATATATCATTAATCTTTGACCTGATAACACCTGATGCTGTTCTTATGATATGAGAAAAATGCTCGTGTTCTCCATGTATGTCACTGATAAAATGCTCGGTCCCTTTCGGCAAACTCACTATTGCCGAAAGGTTTATTATCTCCGAAACAACATCCTTCTTTGTTGGCCATTTATCTGCTAATAATTGGTAAAATCTGATTTCATCAAAAATATCCATACAAACATCCCTTTTATATTAATCGTCAAATTCCTCTTCCATTATCGCTTCACGCTCTTTTTTAGAATCAAGAGTTATTTCAATTTCTTTTTCAACATAACCCTCCTCACTTGGTATGTTGACAATAGCCTTTACCTTTTCGCCTGCTTTATAATATGTCAGTCTTTCCTGTAGTTGAGTAAATGTTCTTATTGTATGGCCATCAAACTTTGTTATGAAATAACCTTTTTTAATTCCTGCCTTATCTGCTGCTGAGCCTTTGCTGACACCATCAACAAATACCCCCTCAGGCATACCATATGCTTTTGCGACCTCTGATGATATATCCTTTAGAGTAACTCCTAAAAATCCTTGCTTATCCTCGTCAACAACATCCCTTGTTTCTCTTACCATAAGCTCTCCGATTATTTCCTCAACATCTGTTATTGGAATTGCATATCCCATTCCCTCAACGCCGCTTGCCGCAATCTTGACAGAATTTATACCAATAACCTCACCATTCATATTTAATAATGCTCCTCCACTGTTTCCAGGGTTTATGGCAGCATCTGTCTGAATAAATGTGTTAGAAACAATCGAACCTTGAGAAGTTTGCGATTCTAAGCTTACCACTCTGTTTGTGGCACTGATAATCCCTTGTGTCACGGATTGTCCATAGCCAAGAGAGTTTCCTATTGCAATAACCTTCTCTCCTGCTCTTATTTTTGATGAGTCACCAATTGTTGCTACTCTTATTTTTGAAAG
>JAZNOH010000242.1:0-12356 GCA_045580715.1 Clostridia bacterium | reverse complement strand
TCATATTCCAAAACAGCATCTGCACATTTTTTTATAAGGTCTTTTATTTCATCGCTTATTTCTATATCTTGTTGCTCGTTCTCTATCAGAATTTCGGTCATTTTTCTTCTCCTGTTCACTGTCATACTTTTCGTATGCCTTTATAATCTTTTGAACTAACGGATGTCTCACAACATCCTTTTCACTAAATTCACAAAAAGCTATTCCCTCAATATTTCCAAGCACTTTTTTTGCAATCTTTAAACCTGATTTTTTTCCGTCAGGCAAGTCAATTTGTGTTATATCCCCTGTCACAATGGCCTGAGAGCCATATCCGATTCTTGTTAAAAACATCTTCATCTGTTCAGGAGTTGTGTTTTGTGCTTCATCAAGAATTATGAATGCATTATCCAATGTTCTTCCACGCATATATGCCAGTGGTGCGACCTCAATAACTCCTCTTTCCTGATTTTTTAAAAATCCGTCAGGTCCGAGCATTTCATACATACCATCATATAATGGTCTTAAATATGGGTCAACCTTATTTTGCAAATCTCCTGGCAAAAATCCAAGCTTTTCCCCAGCTTCAACTGCAGGTCTTGTGAGAATTATTCTTGAAACCTCTCTGTTTCTTAATGCAGTTACAGCCCTTGCCACTGCTAAATATGTCTTTCCCGTTCCTGCAGGGCCTATCCCAAAAACAATTGTGTTGTTTTTCATACTTTCAACATATTTTTTCTGTCCGATTGTTTTTGTTTTTATAGGCGTTCCTTTTGCGCTTACAGCGACACAATCATCACCTAAAAGCTTTAAATCAAACCCTCCGTTTTCCTGCACCATTGTTATTGCATAGAGGATTTTTTGTTCATCAATTTCTTCTCCCTTTTCAAGAATTTCCATCAATACATCAATAACCTTAATACACTTTTCACAATTATCTTCATCACCGGATATTTTAATAAGATTATCTCTTCCCACAATACTAACAGAAAGAGCTTTTTCCAAAAGCTTTACATTAGAGTCAAAATCTCCGAAAAATTCTGCAACATCAAATCCTTCAGGTATCTGAACTTGTCTTTGGTCCAATTCTTTTCTTCCTCTCTTTTTTATAAATTAAATGGAACCTTTTTCCCTATTTGCTCAATAAATTCCATTGTAAGTGTTACTTTAATTGTTTCGTCATCAATCTGTTCATATACTATCTTTTTGTCTGACAGCACTGAACCCGGCATAAGCTCCTTTGAAATTCGCATTTCCAAATCATTTTGTGCTATTTCTAAAGCTTCATCCAAAGAAATTTTAATCTTTTCCTTTTCTATTTCGTTATAGGTTTTTTTATAAAAGCCTACACCCAAAAAATTATCCTTACCAAGCTTTAATTCTGAAAGCTTTTCATCAATGCTGTATTCTCCAAAATCAACATTTTCATTTACAAAAAAATCAAAACATTTTGAAAACAGCTTTAGAGTTATAAACTCCTTTTTCTTACCTGTTTTTATATCATTATTGATATACAGCTTATATTCTCCACTCTTTTCGTGCCATACCCTTGCATATACATCGCCAATAGAATGAACTGTTTTATATGTTGAATCAGGCATAGAAAGGGTTCCTGCAATTAATAACTCTCCCTTTTGGACAGTATCTCCAACCTCTACCCTTGCTTCTCCATTTTTCTCAACAATTTCTTTTATTATTCCATCCCTCATAGCAACAATATCACAAGGCACAGACCAATCTATAACTCTAGGGGCAGGAATTCCTTCCTTAAAATTAACGCAAGCCTTTGTCCCCTTTATGTATACCCAAGCCCAGACAATATTATCTGTATTATTCATAATAATACTTTTTATCTTTTCTCCGTCAGGCAACATTGGTTTATACGCACCTATTTTAACTCCTGCTATATCAATTGCCTCCAAAAGCTCATTTGTCACAGTTTCATCCTCAGAATTAACTTCAATCGACCATATGAATTCAGACGAAACAAAACAGAGCACAGACAAAACGAGCATACCGATAATCAAAGCACGCCTCTTTTTTGCTTTATTAATAAAAAAAGGTAATCCGCATTTTTTCAAAATGCATATTCTGACCTTTGATTTATAAACAATAGGTCTTATTTTTTTAAAGTCAGATAAATTTATACATATGTTAACACCCTTATCAATTCTTTTTCCTATGTTAAAAATACCAATGCTTCGTTTTGCACACATGTATAAAAACCGTTCAATATTTAATCCCGATACATTTATTATAACATATCCTTTCACAAAATGAAAGAGTTTATTAAAAAACATATTAAAAAACCTCTTATTTTTCTATTTTTCATATATTATATAACTTTAGATTTGTTCATTTCTTCTATCTTTTCATTCCTTTTATTCTTTGAAACAAATTCCACTAAAGAGATATTTCCTCCCACAAATACTGCTTCCTCAACAATTCTTGTTATCAAAAGCTCCTCTCCCCTGATAACTATTATTTTATTTGTTGTTGCAAGACGAATTACCTCTTGAGAATATTCCAATAACCCCTTGTAATTATCCACACAGATTTCTCTATTTCCTAAGATAGTTACTCTTGGCATATTCATCATAAAATCCTTTGGAATTTCCGTCATCTCCGCTATCTTTTCCCTTATTCCTTTTTTCAATTTAATTCTTTCCTTTCAAACAAAAAAAGTAATCCTTTATTTGAATTTATGCAATAAAAATAAAATAAATTCATATATATTAATGAGTTAATTAAAAGGATGGTAATATGCATGAAAAAAATACTATTATATTCAACATTGGTGTTTTTAGTAACACTACTTATTCTAAATCCCGAAAAGTCTATTCTGTATGCACAAAACGGACTTTCCCTCTGTCAGGAAATAATAATACCATCTCTTTTTCCATTTTTTGTTTGCTCTGGTTTACTGGTATATTCAGGCTTTTGCGAAATTTTATCAAAGATATCCAAACCCATTATGAAACCACTTTTTAACATTAATCCAACAGGCTCTGCTGCATTTATATTAGGGTTAATAAGTGGTTATCCTCTTGGTGCTGTAACCGCCTGTCAGCTATATAACAGTCTTTATATTTCTAAATCGGAAGCAGAAAGACTTTTGGCTTTTTGCAATAATTCAGGGCCTTTGTTCATTCTCGGAGCAGTTGGTGTTTCAATGTATCATAGTCCTCAGGCAGGAGTAATTCTTTATATCTCTCATATCCTTGGAGCAATAAGCGTCGGAATACTATTTAGGTTTTATAAAACTTCGGATTTTTGTGCTCCTCAAACATCTGTCAGCACCGAACAAAGAAGTATATCAGAACTATTTTCCATTGTCCTGACAAACTCCATTCAAAGCATCCTTACTGTATGTGCAAGTGTTATCTTCTGCAGTGTTATGGCAAACCTTTTAATTGATTTATTAAGTGTTAATGGGATATTTAAAGCCATTTTAAACAGTGGTCTTGAATTTGCGTCAGGACTTTCCAGTATATCGTATCTTGATGTTACACTGTTTTCCAAATTGATTATGTCAGCAGGGGTTTGCGCTTTTGCAGGCGTAAGCGTTCATTTGCAGGTTATGGGCATAAGTGCTAAATGTGGATTAAGCTTAAAACCATATATTATTGGAAAAATTCTTCATGCCATATTTGCAATTATTTATACATTCATACTCTTAAAGCTTATCCCTGTAACCTCAAGTGTTTTTGTTCCGAGTTTTCAAACAGGACAAATCAGTGCAGGCTTTTTTATATGCTCCATTTACACCATACTCACCGTTGCATTAATTATTTCGATGATAATAATATATCTTACAGGTCATATAGGAAAACATTTAAAGAAAAAATGCACTCGCTCTGAATAAATTTTAAGATATTTTAAAGACTAATAATATCTTTAAAGTGGAGTGTGTTTATGGAGCAATTACTGATATTTTTAATAGGGGCAACAGGCTATGGAATAATCGAAATAATATGGCGCGGATATACACATTGGACTATGCTTATAACAGGCGGTGTGTGCTTTTTATTTCTATATAATATTTTTAATATATTAGAGAATTATCCGGCTTTTATAAAAGCAATTGTAGGCAGTCTTACTATCACTTTGATCGAATTTATCGCCGGAATGATTATAAATGTCAAATTCGGTCTTGGTGTCTGGGATTATTCAAATCTTCCGTTCAATGTCTATGGGCAGATTTGCCTTCCATACACATTTTTATGGTTTGCACTTTGCTTCCCTATTGTATATTTGTGTAACTGGTTAAAGTCAATTGAGCTTATAAAAATATTAACCTCCAGATAACTGGAGGTTAATTTTTATTTATGATAAATTCCTTTATTTTCATATCTTGGTTCGAAACTAACATTAATTCCAAGTCTTCTCAATATTTTTTCATCTTCCTCACTTATTATAACAGTGAAATGAGCATCACTGCCTTTAAGATTAATGAGCTGCTCCTTTGCTTTTTGGGCAACAGGATTTGAAAGAGCTGAAATCGTTAGAGCTAAAAGTACTTCATCAGTATGTAGCCTTGGATTTTTATGCTGAAGATATTGTGTCTTCAAGCTACATATAGGCTCAAGAACCTGTGCCTCGATCAAATCTGTTTCGGAGTCTATATCTGCAAGTGCTTTTAAAGAATTTAATAACAGAGCAGATGCTGCACCAAGAGTTGAAGATGTTTTTCCTGTTACAATCTTTCCGTCAGGTAATACCATTGCACCGGCAGGAGATTTTGTTTCCTCCTCCTTTTTAAGTGCCTTTGAAATCGCAGGACAATAGTCTGTAGTTATCCCTGCCTGATTCATCAACAGTTCAAGCTTTCTGACCTGAGCCTCTTCACACTTACCTTTTACACAATTTACACTTGTTGCATAATATCTTCTTATAATTTCCAGCTTTGACGCTTGGCAACAAGCCTCATCGTCAATAATACAATTACCTGCCATATTAACACCCATATCAGTTGGAGAACTATATGGAGAGCTTCCTTGTATTCTTTCAAACATAGTATTTAAAACAGGAAAAATTTCAACATCACGATTATAATTTACAGCGGTTTGCCCATATGCTTCCAAATGGAACGGATCAATCATATTAACATCATTTAAATCAGCAGTTGCAGCCTCATATGCAAGATTAACAGGATGTTTTAGCGGCAAATTCCATATAGGAAATGTTTCAAATTTAGCATATCCTGCTGTAATTCCTCTTTTATGTTCATGGTATAACTGACTAAGACAGGTTGCCATTTTACCACTCCCAGGACCTGGTGCAGTTATAACAACAAGCGAGCGTTCTGTTTCGATAAACTCATTTTTTCCAAGACCTTCATCGCTGACAATATGTTGAACATCTGATGGATAACCTGCAATTGTATAATGCTTATAGTTTTTTATACCAAGCATATTAAGCTGCTTTAAAAAAGCATTGGCAGATGGTTGTCCGTTATATCTTGTTAAAACAACACTTCCTACATATAAATTCATTCCACGGAATGTATCAATAAGACGCAACACATCATCTGTGTACGAAATACCCAAATCGCTACGGATTTTATTACATTCTATATCTTCTGAATTAATCGTGATAACAATTTCTACATAATCCTTAAGCTGTTGAAGCATACGAATTTTACTGTCCGGCTCAAATCCAGGTAATACTCGTGAGGCATGGTAATCGTCAAAAAGCTTACCACCGAATTCAAGGTACAACTTACCCCCAAATTGAGCAATACGCTTTCTTATTTGTTCTGATTGCATAGTTAAATACTTTTGGTTATCAAAACCGATTTTTACCATTTCATTTAGCCTCCTTTTTTATTCCAGATAATAGTATATCACAAATTTCTTCAATATGAAAGAGAAAAACACAAAAATTTTAAAATTTTTTATAAATTTTAAGAGCAGGATAATTCCTGCTCTTTAATATTATTCTTTTGAGAAGTTATCCTTTCCCACTCCGCAAAGCGGACAAACCCAATCCTCAGGGACATCTTCCCATTTTGTGCCAGCAGCAACACCATTATCAGGATCACCTACTGCTTCGTCATATTCGTAGCCACATACATCACAAATATACTTCATTTTGTCTTCCTCCTCTCTTGGTTATTCATATTAACAATTAAAATTATTAACTATTTTTATAAAAATATTCATTTTATCCCAAATAAAAATCCATTAGAATCATTAAACAAAAACCAATAAGCAAAGCATAAGTAGCACTTCTTTCACAATCATGAGAATGAGTTTCAGGTATCATTTCATCACTGATAACATAAAGCATTGTTCCTCCTGCAAAGGCTAATGCAAAAGGCAAAATTGCATTTGAAAGCATTACTGCAAAATATCCGATAAATGTTCCTACTACTTCAACTATACCTGTTAACGATGCAATGAGAAATGTTCTTTTCCTACTCATCCCTGCAGCAAGCATAGGTGCAATTATAACCATACCCTCAGGGATATTCTGCAGAGCAATTCCTGCTGCTATTGTCAGCGCCTCACTTGTGTTCCCTGTTCCAAATCCTACACCTGCAGCAATTCCCTCCGGTAGGTTGTGTATTGCTATTGCCATAACAAACAATAATATTTTATTTAATTTATCATTGCTCGGCGAATGATTTTCATACTCCACACCCGAAAGCCTGTGTAAATGTGGCACTGCCTTATCAAGAAGATTTAACACCAATGCACCACAAAAAATTCCGGCTATTGTAACTATAACAGATGCTTTGCTCCCATATTGGAGTGATGGCTCAATAAGTCCAAAAACTGCTGCACAAAGCATAACTCCTGCTGCAAACGATAATACAATATCGCTGAACCTATGAGATATTTTTTTAAATACAAATCCTATCAAGGCACCGATGACGGTAGCCCCTCCTACTCCCAATGCAGTAAGCAGTACAATTTTCATAATCTACCACCTCTTCAAACTAAGATTTATACTACATTTCGTCAATACAGTAAAAATTATACCACACCACATTTAGATAGTCAATATTTTCCACTAAATCACTTAACATTGATAATGTTGATATGCGACGATAATAACTTATCTATGAGGAGTTTTTATATGATTTTAATGAAAGTGTTGAACCTATTAGATGAGGATGTTATTTAAAAAACAGAGCAAGCGATTTTACGCTTGCTCCGATGTGGTCGGAGTGACAGGACTTGAACCTGCGGCACCACGCCCCCCAGACGCGTGCGCTACCAACTGCGCTACACCCCGATAATAGTACAATTATATTGTATTATAATTGAATTTTATAAAATTGTCAATAACAATAATATATTGCTTATAAATCAAAATTATGTTTTTTTATGAGTTTTAAATAATTGGTTGATATTTTAATTACTATATGCTATAATTAAACAAAATATATATTTAGGAGGTTGTTATGCTTAATAATATAAACGATACTGTTCTTTCCGCAATCGACAAAATTAATCGTTTAGGAAATCGTGCATATATTGCCGGTAATACTGTTCGTGAGCTTCTCTCAAATGACACCTCCTCGGTCTATATACTGATTACAGATGCTTCTTTAAAAAAAATCAAAACAATGTTTCGGAGAGTTTCGGAATGTGTGGATAAAAGAAATTGCTTAAAAGTTATTGAAAACCAAACTGTGATGGAAATTCATTGTCTTTTGGATAACACAGATTTTGATACATTTGTTATGAATATCCTTTCTAATTTTGATTTTACTATAAATTCTATGGCTTATTCAATAAAGGATGGCATAATTGATCCTTTTGGTGGTCTTGATGACTTTAACAATAAGCTCATCCGTTTTGTTAACCCTTCCGAAATGCTTCTTGCAGAAAAAACAATACGAATGCTAAGAGCTGTAAGATACTCTGCACAACTTGGTTTTTCAATTGAAAACTCATCTGTTCAGCTAATAAAAAAATGCTCAATGCTTATAAAAAGGTCATCTAATGATAAAATTCGTGAGGAACTTGATAAAATACTTTTATCCGATACCCCTGATGCTGTTTTCCAATTACACACTCTCGGTCTTATGCATTATATTCTTCCTGAGGTTGACATCTGTTTTTCCTCTCCTCAAAAAAACAAGTATCACATATATAATGTTGGAGAACATATTGTTTATGCAGTTAAAAACTCCCCAAACGACCTTATAATCAGATGGGCAGCCCTCCTGCACGATATAGGAAAGCCAAATTCAAAAAGCATAGACGCCAATGGAATTATCCATTTTTACGGACACCATCGACACAGCGTGAGACTTGCATCCGATATTTTACGAAAATTCAGGTTTGACAATCAGCAACAAAGGGAAATTCTTTTATTAATAGAAAACCACGATGTCAGAATTGACGCATCATTAATCGGTGTTAAGAAGATGATGAGCAGAACAGGTCCTGATTTATTTTCCAAGCTTCTATTATTGCAAGAGGCTGATAATAAAGCTAAAAATCAAAAATATTTGCGAGATAAGCTTATCAAAATTAATGAGGTAAGACAGTTATCGCTAAAGGTAATTGCGGAACGACAACCTTACCGAATTTCAGATTTAGCGCTTAATAACAGGGATTTGAGTGCTTTAGGATTAAGAGCAGGTCATGAAATAAGTGATACACTACAATTACTTTTGGATGAGGTTTTAGTTAACCCCGAGTTAAACACAAAAGACTATTTAATATCACAAGCAAAAAGAATCAGAAATAAAAAAAGGAGCCGAAAATAATCGGCTTCTTTTTTTATCCCTCCATATGTCTTCCCAAAAAACCTGCTGCGGACTCTGCAAGCTTTGTCTCGACCTCGCTCATCTGCTCTCCGTCATTCATGACAAATATAACTGAACCAATGGTGTCTCCCTCCGATACTATCGGAACAACTACTCCTGCACTATACTTTTCCACTCCATCTGCTATTGAAAGGGAATCTGTTGTATTGTTTGATTTAAATGCAGACTTCTCACTCATAACATTTTCAATATCTCTTGATACTCTTTTCTCCATTAATTCTTTCTTCGGTATCCCTGAAACTGCTATGATACTATCTCTGTCTGTTATACAAGCTCCCTTTCCTGAAGTTTTTGCCAAGGTTTCTGCGTAATTAATGGCAAAGTCTCCCAATTCCCCAATTGGAGAGTATTTTTTAAAAATTACCTCGCCATCCTTTTCGGTAAAAATTTCCAATGGGTCTCCTTCCCTGATTCGCATTGTCCTTCTTATCTCTTTTGGTATGACAACACGACCTAAATCATCTATTCTTCTAACAATTCCTGTTGCTTTCATATGTTAGTCTCCTTTTTTGTTGAATTTTCAAATATATTGTATGCAAACAAGGAATTTTTATGTAATAAAAAATGAGGAATTATTAACCAATTTTAAAATCTATACTTTACAAATTTATGTTATCAGTCTGTTTTATTTGTAGTTTATTCTGTTGCTAATTCCCTTTTAACAGCAGGACACAAAGGTCTTATGGATGTCATATTAGCCCAATAGAAAGCCTTAACAATATATACTCCTTCATAATCATTTAATCCATTAAATGTTTGTGTTTCGAGTTCTTCTAAATCTTTTATGCGACATTCAATTAGCTTGTTGCTCTCATCATATAATGAGATTATCACATTTCCATTTGAACTTTGCAAATTTTCACTCAAAAATACATCTACATCGATTTGATTTGTCTCTTCATTATATTCTACAACTTCAAAATCAAATGGATAAATTGTTTGTAATTCATTGTATCTGTATGCAGTTTCAAAAACAACCCCATCAACATTTTTATTTACAAGAATATTAAAGCGTGATCCCTGTTCATTTGCAAAACGAACAGTTTGCTCTCCTGTCCCTGACAACACTACCGTATGCGTTCCACCTGCGTTAAAGTTTGATATACTTTGATCCTGTTGTTCAAAATCACCTTTAATCTCAAGTGTTCCTGCAGACAGAAAATCCGAATTATCACTGTTTCCTGACATTTTGAAATCTCCATACACTAACAGATGCCCTTCACTATTGCTCATAACAAAAGTTCCATTACTAAATGTTGTACCTGTTTCACCCGTAATATAATAATTACCCGTAATTTCACATTTTCCTGTAATCTCCAGCTTACCTCCTGCATGAATTAAATCTCCATTTATCTTTGCATTATTTCCAAGCGATATAGCTCCTCCGTTATACCATATCAACTTTGGTGCTTTTATTGTTTGCCCTGATAATGTGAAATTTGCATTATATATATGCATATCAAAATCTGTTATAATATCACCGATTATTGCTCCATTCACACTAAATTTATTAAATTTCACTTTACCGCTTGTATTAGTTACTTTTAAATTTTTAAAATAATTCTTATCTGGAGAATCAAAATAAACATTTTGTTCTCCTGTACCTGACAACAACACCATATGCGTTCCGCCCGGGTTAAAGTTAGATATACTTTGACCATATTGTTCAAAATCACCTTTAATTTCAAGTGTTCCGGCAGACAGAAAATCTGAATTATCACTGTTTCCTGACATTATGAAGTCTCCATATACCAATAGATGCCCTTCACTGTCACTCATAATAATATTTCCGTCACTAAGTCCCGTCATTGTTTCGTTTGTCATATAATAATTTCCAGTTACCACTAATTTGCCACTACCAAGATTAAGTGTACCTCCTGTATGTAAAAAATCGCCCTCAACATACATAGTTTGTCCATCAAGGTCAAGTGTACCCTCGGATAATGAAGTTGCTGATGCATTTAAAGTAATTAAAAACAGACATGACACCAGACCTAATAACACAATTATTTTCTTCTTCAACATAAATCCCTCCAAAATTAAAAAGTGCATAATCAATGCACTAATATTTTCTATTCATCATAGCATAGCGTAAATAATTTTACAATCCCCTACACTAAATTTGTAAATTTTATTGAAAAATATAAAATTAGTCAAAAACTATTGATTTAAATACTATTTTATGATATAATAATTTGATATTGAAAATAGAGGTGATATTATGCCAAAAAGACTTAACATATTCTGCGGACATTATGGAAGCGGAAAAACAGAGGTATCACTTAACTTTGCAATCAAACTTGCAAATGAAGGAAAGAAAGTGTCTATAGTTGATATGGATATTGTGAATCCTTATTTTCGTACTGCTGATGCAAAAAGAATTTTAGAAGAACACGGAATTGAATTGATTGCGTCAGAATTTGCCAATTCAAATCTTGACATTCCAACAGTTCCTCAGGAGGTTAAAAAATGCTTTTATGACACCAGTCGGGAAATTGTTTTTGATGTCGGCGGAGATGATGATGGTGCCTATGCATTAGGTCAGTTTAATTCATTTTTTCAAAATGAAGAATATAATATGCATTTTGTTGTTAATACAAAAAGGCCATTATGTTCAAATAGTGATGAGCTTTTTGAAATGGCAAAAAATATCGAAATGGCATCAAGACTTAAATTTACTGATATTTTAAACAACACAAATGTAGGAAAACTTACTGATGCTGACACTCTGTTATCAGATTATGATGAAATAATCTCATTATCTGAAAAATTAAATATTCCGATAAGTATGCAGTGCGGACTCCCGTCTTCACTTGAAAACTTACCTGAAAATTTAAAAAAAGACCAATTCCCCATGCAGATTTATATAAAAATGCCTTGGGAAATATAAAGTTAACAAAAGCCACTCACTTTTAAAGTGTGAGACTATTTGCATAAATTAATCAATTAATGAGAAAGGATTGATAAATAGTGAACAAAGTAACATTTCGTGAAGAAAGATGTAAAGGCTGTGAACTTTGTGTGAATGCATGTCCAAAGAAAATTATTGCTATTTCAAAAGACAGAATTAATGCCAAAGGCTTTAGCCCTGCAGAAATTACCGACCAGGAAAAATGTATTGGTTGTGCTTTTTGTGCAACAGTATGTCCTGATGTTGTAATAACAGTTGAAAAAGATGTATGAAAAGGAAGTGTAAATGATGAGTGAAAAAGTTTTAATGAAAGGAAATGAGGCTATCGGCGAAGCTGCAATCCGTTCAGGCTGCAGACATTTCTTCGGATATCCGATTACACCTCAAACAGAGCTTTCAGCATATATGGCAAAGAAAATGCCAAAAATTGGTGGTGTATTCTTACAAGCAGAAAGTGAAGTTGCTGCAATTAATATGGTTTATGGTGCTGCAGGTGCAGGCGCAAGAACTATGACAAGTTCTTCAAGTCCTGGTATCAGCTTGAAAGCAGAAGGAATTTCATACATAGCAGGTGCTGACCTCCCTTGTGTAATTGTTAATATTGTAAGAGGTGGTCCTGGTCTTGGTGGAATTCAACCTGCTCAATCAGATTATTTCCAAGCAACAAAGGGTGGAGGT
>JAZNOH010000241.1:0-8112 GCA_045580715.1 Clostridia bacterium | reverse complement strand
TGGTTAATAGCGTTTTGAAATCATAAGTTGAATAACTCTTGATTGCTTCCAGAAAGCTTCCAGTTTTGTTCTTGAACTGATAATTCACTCAACTCTAATATTTTCATTCTTATTCAACATCCTCTTCACGCTTTACAAACTTACATTTGATTGGAAGCTTGTGCATAGCCAGACGAAGTGCTTCTCTTGCAACTTCTTCGCTAACGCCGCCAATTTCAAACATAACTCTTCCAGGCTTAACAACTGCAACCCAGTATTCAGGACTTCCTTTACCTGAACCCATTCGAGTTTCAGCAGGCTTTTGTGTGATTGGCTTATCAGGGAATATCTTAATCCAAACCTGACCGCCTCTCTTTGTGTATCTTGTCATAGCGATACGGGCTGCTTCGATTTGTCTTGAAGTAATCCAAGATGGCTCTAAAGCCTGCAATCCGAATTGACCATCAGATACCACATTGCCGCGTGTTGCCTTACCCTTCATTCTTCCACGCATAACTTTTCTGTATTTAACTCTCTTAGGTAACAACATTATTGTTTTCCTCCTCTCGGTTTACGCTCAGCTCTTTTGCTTTCGTGAAGAACCTCGCCTTTGTAAATCCAAACCTTAACACCGAGAATTCCATATGTTGTCATAGCTTCAGCGAAACCATAATCAATATCTGCTCTCAATGTCTGAAGTGGAATAGTACCTTCGTGATACTGCTCTGTTCTTGCGATTTCTGCACCGCCTACTCTTCCTGCAACACTTGTCTTGATACCTTTGATTCCCATTCTCATAGCTCTGCCCATAACCTGTTTCATAGCTCTTCTGAATGAAATTCTCTTTTCAAGCTGTGCTGCAATGTTTTCAGCTACTAACTGTGCGTTTGTATCTGGCTGCTTAACTTCCATAATGTTGATGTTAACAGCTTCTTTTGATATTTTTTCAAGTTGTTTCTTTAACTTGTCAATTTCAGCACCTTGTCTTCCGATGATGATACCAGGCTTAGCTGCATGAATTGTTACGAAAACTTTGTTTTGCTTTCTTTCAATTACAATCTTTGCTATTCCTGCATCATAGCATGCCTTCTTGACAAATTTTCTGATATTATAATCTTCAACCAATTGGTTTCCGAAATCTTTTTTACCTGCAATCCACTTTGAATCCCAGTCTTTAATAACTCCGACTCTAAGTCCGTGCGGATTAACTTTTTGTCCCATTAGGATTAACCTCCTTCTTTAATTATTCTTTTTCCTTCAATACCAAAGTGATATGACTTGTTCTCTTCAAAATTCTGTATGCTCTTCCTTTTGATACAGGCTGAACTCTCTTAAGAGTTGGACCTTGATTTGCATAACACTCTGCTACATATAATTTGTTGATATCCATATTATGGTTATTTTGTGCATTAGCCATAGCTGATGCCAAAAGTTTTTCCAAGTACTCGCTTGCTGCTTTAGGTGTATTTTTGATAATACCCATTGCAACGCCAACAGGCTTGTTTCTGATTAAATCAAGAACTATTCTAACCTTTCTTGGCGAAATGCGTGCATAGCTCAAAGTTGCGCGTGCTTCCATTTACGGATTCCTCCTTTCGATACTATATATACGAATTTACTTATATATTATTTAGATGTTTTAGCTCCTGCGTGACCTTTAAAGGTTCTTGTTGGAGCAAATTCACCCAATCTGTGACCAACCATATCCTCACTGATGAATACAGGGACATGCTTTCTACCGTCATGAACTGCGATAGTATGTCCAACCATTTCAGGGAAAATAGTAGAAGCTCTTGACCAGGTCTTAACAACCTTTTTCTCGTTGGCAGCGTTCATAGCATCAATTCTGCTCATCAAACGCTCTTCGACGAAAGGTCCCTTTTTAAGTGATCTACTCATTATTTATTTCCTCCTTTTCGGATTATAACGACAATTATTTATCGTTTCTTCTCTTTATGATGAACTTATCTGTTCTGTTCTTATGCTTTCTTGTCTTCAAGCCAAGAGCCGGTTTACCCCAAGGAGTTACCGGAGCAGGACGACCGATAGGTGACTTACCTTCACCACCACCGTGAGGGTGATCGTTAGGGTTCATAACAACGCCTCGAACAGTAGGTCTCCAACCCATATGACGCTTTCTTCCGGCTTTACCGATAGAAATGTTTTCGTGTTGTTGATTACCAACAATACCGATTGTTGCTTTACAATCAAGACGAATCATTCTAACTTCACCTGATGGAAGTCTTACCTGTGCGTAATCTCCTTCTTTAGCCATAAGCTGTGCATATCCACCTGCTGAACGAACTAATTGTCCGCCCTTACCAGGATATAACTCAATGTTATGGATAAGTGTACCAACAGGGATATCTTTGATAAACAAAGCATTACCTGGCTGAATATCAGCACCCTTACCTGAAACAACTACCATACCATCTGTTAAACCAACAGGTGCGATGATGTATGATTTTGTACCATCTTCGTATTGAATCAAGGCAATGTTTGCTGATCTGTTTGGATCGTATTCGATACCGATTACTGTTGCAGGCATCTGATCCTTCTGTCTCTTAAAGTCAATAATTCTATACTTTCTTCTGTTTCCGCCACCTCTATGACGAACAGTAATTCTACCGTATGAATTTCTTCCTGCATTTTTCTTTAATGATGTTATCAATGAACGCTCCGGAGAACTTTTAGTTACCTCAGCGAAATCTGAAACAGTCATAAATCTTCTTGCAGGAGAGGTTGGCTTATACTTTTTAATAGCCATTTGTTTCACTCCTTAATTTGAATTTCTCGAATGGATTACATTTCAAAGAACTCGATTGTCTTAGAATCCTTAGCCAATGTAACAATAGCCTTTTTCCAAGAAGCTCTTCTTCCTTCGTATCTTCCCATTCTCTTAATTTTTCCTGTAACATGCATTGTATTTACACTTGCAACCTTAACTCCGAAAACTTCTTCACAAGCCTTCTTGATTTCAACTTTGTTTGCAGAAACCGGAACTTCAAAAGTGTACTTTTTGATTTCGTTTCCTTCTCTGTCGAAAACAGGTGCCATACTGCGTTCGGAGATGATTGGTCTTCTGATAATGTCGTGTGCGAATTTCATTATGCAAGCACCTCCTCAATCTTTGCGATTGCTTCTTTAGCAATTATAAACTTGTCGTATTTCAAAACATCGTATGTGTTAAGCATTCCAACATATGTTGGCTTAACATTCTTAATGTTTCTTGCTGATTTATAGATTGTGTTATCATAATCAGCAGTAACAATTAATGCCTTTGTATCGATTTCAAGACCCTTCAACATCTTAGCGATAGTTGCTGTCTTAATTTCGTCCATCTTCAAATCTTCGATAACATATATTTCATATGCTTCGTATTTTGCTGATAAAGCTGATCTTAATGCAATCTTCTTTATCTTCTTATTTATGCTATATCTGTACTTACGAGGCTTTGGACCTAATGCAACGCCACCGCCTGTCCATTGTGGAGCACGGATACTACCCTGTCTTGCACGGCCTGTTCCCTTCTGTCTCCAAGGCTTAATTCCGCCACCAGAAACTTCTGTACGAGTTTTTGTGCTTTGAGTACCTTGTCTTTGGTTAGCAAGATAATTCACAACAACCTCATGTAATACAGCCTTATTCACTTCTGCTGCAAATATTGAATCGCTGACTTCCATTGAACCAATCTTTGCACCTTCCATGTTATATACAGCTACTGTAGACATAGTTTATTCCTCCTTTCCTATACCTTTACGCTTTAATGCTATTTTTGATTGTAACAAGACCACCCTTGTTGCCAGGAACTGCACCCTTCAACAAAATCAAGTTTTGTTCTGCATCAACCTTAACAATCTCAAGGTTTTGTACTGTTACTCTTACAACACCCATATGTCCCGGTAATTTCTTACCCTTCATAACACGACCTGGGTTTGAACAAGCTCCCATTGAACCTGAGCCTCTATGATAGCCTGAACCGTGAGACATTGGGCCTCTGTGCAATCCCCATCTCTTCATTGGTCCGGCAAAACCTTTACCTTTACTGATACCAGTAACATCAATCTTTTCTCCTGCTGCGAATATGTCAGCTTTGATTTCATCGCCTACATTCAATGCAGAACAATCATCAAGTCTGAATTCTCTCAAATACTTCTTCACAGCTACATCTGCCTTTGCAAACTGTCCCTTGTCTGGTTTGTTAACATTCTTTTCCTTAACTTCGCCGAAACCAACTTTAACAGCTTCATAGCCATCAGTTTCAACAGTCTTCTTTTGAACAACAGTGCAAGGACCTGCAAGAATTACAGTTACCGGAATTACTTTTCCATTTTCGTCAAAAATCTGTGTCATACCGACTTTTGTACCTAAAATTGCTTTGTTCATTTTCTTCTTCCTTTCTTAACAGTTAATTGGTTCCCTTCGGGGAACATTGACCTGCATCATAGTCCTTTTAGGACTACTGCCACTCATTAAATGAGCTTTTAATTATTTCTTGCTCTGTGTTACATTGATTTCAACGCCTGCAGGCAAGTCGATCTTAACAAGTGCTTCCATAGTCTTTGCACCAGGAACAACAATGTCGATCAATCTTTTGTGAGTTCTTCTTTCGAACTGCTCACGAGAATCCTTATACTTATGAACGGCTCTTAGGATTGTTACAACTTCCTTTTCTGTTGGAAGAGGAATAGGTCCTGAAACCTTCGCGCCGCTCTTCTTTGCGATCTCAACAATCTTTTCTGCTGATTGATCAAGAACTGCGTGATCATAAGCCTTAAGCTTGATTCTGATTTTTTGCTTTGCTGCCATACATTTCCCTCCTAATTTGTTTTTTTGTCGGAATCTTTTAAATCATTGGGTAATTTATAAAATTCCTTTCATTGTGTTTCTCGCACGACAGCTTGGTATGTTATACACACCCCCGGGTGTTTCTACCCACCCTTAAATAAAAACCCGAATTGCATTTCTGCTCTCCGGGAAGTACCACTACTGTATTCTGCACGCAATTATACCTTGCAAGGCGCACTGCACCCGCAAGAAATAAGCTCACAATATTCAATACAGCGTGACCTGCCGCCCGGTTTCTTGAATCGGACATTCTCCACGGAAAAACCAAACCTTTCTGTTTGCAACCTCCCGCTTCATCGTTTGTCAAGTGTCACAACACTACAATTATACATTATATATAGCTATTTTGCAAGCTTTTTCTAATATTTTTCCAAAAAAATATTTCACAAACTTTTACGAAATTTATATATTGTTTTTGTGCATATTTTCACAAGCAAAAATATAGACTTTTTTTATTTTTTATGTTATATTATTCTTGTGATTAAAACTGCCACCGGGTAGTGTGATGCAAAAGCATTCGTCGACACATCGTTAGGTCTTTGAAGATGTGTTAAAGCGAATGTTTATTTTTTTGGAGGTTATGTATGAATAAATTGTCAAAACTTAACTATTTTTCAAAAGTCGAAAAGCTATTATGGTGCTTGTCAGTATTCTTTATTACCTCATCATTTCTTATTTTTGACAGGGTAAACTATATGACTCTTACTGCTTCTTTGATCGGTGTAACTGCCCTCATATTTTGTGCCAAAGGAAATCCTTTCGGGCAGGTTCTGATGATAGTATTCAGTGCATTCTATGGTTATATATCATATGGGTTCCGATATTACGGAGAAATGATGACCTATGTAGGAATGAGTGGTCCGATGGCTTTAGTATCGCTTATAACCTGGCTAAAAAATCCTTATGAGAAAAACAAATCAGAGGTAAAGGTAAACACCTTGAAATTTAAGGATATAGTTTATATGTTGATTTTTACAACAATCGTCACAATTGTTTTCTACTACATATTAAAATTCTTTAATACTGCGAATTTAAAAATCAGCACCTTTTCAATTACCACAAGCTTTATGGCAGTTTATCTTACAGCAAGGCGAAGTGAATATTTTGCACTTGCCTACGCAATAAACGATATAGTTTTAATTGGTATGTGGATATTGGCAACTCTTGTAAACATTTCCTATCTGTCAGTTATAATATGCTTTATCGTATTTTTAGTAAATGATATTTATAGTTTTATAAACTGGAAAAAAATGAGAAAAAGACAACAAATGGCATCAAATTTTTGATGCCATTTGTTTTTTTAACAATCATTCAATAATAAATCTTCAAATGTCTCTCTTTTAACTGCCACATATTCCTTATCTTTATCAAGCATTACAACCGGAGGTCTTGTCAAACGATTATAGTTTGACGCCATAGAATAGTTATATGCTCCTGTTGTTAAAACTGCGATGATGTCTCCTCTCTGTACTTCAGGAATTTTAACACCCTCCTGAATTAAGTCACCACTTTCACAACATCTGCCTGCAATAGTGCAAACAGTGTCACATGGTGCAGTTGCCTTATTTGCAACCATAACTGTATATGGTGATTCATAGAGTGTGTATCTTGGATTATCAGTCATACCACCATCAATAGATACATATGTCCTGAAATCCTTTATCTCTTTAATTGTTCCTGCAGTGTATAATGTCAATCCTGCATCTGCAACAATGCTTCTGCCTGGTTCCATAAGAATTGTCGGTTTCTTGAGCTTATATTCTTCACATGCACCACTTATAACCTCACCAATTTTTCTTATGTTCTCTGCATAATTAATTTCAGGGTGCTCTTCTATGTATCTGACACCCATACCACCGCCAAGATTTAAAATTTTTGCTTCATAATCAAATTTTTCTTTCATATCAGCAATAAATTTCAGCATAATCATTGCTGCATCACCAAAAGGTGCATACTCAAAAATCTGCGAACCAATATGACAATGGAACCCACATAGCTCAATATTGTCAAAGCTCAGCGCTAACCCTGTTATTTCCTCAGCCTGTCCTGTCTCAATTGCTGCTCCGAATTTAGAGTCAACCTTACCCGTGTTTATCTTTGCAAAGGTATGCGAATCTATTCCCGGGGTAATTCTTAAAAGTATCTTTTGAACTTTATTTACCTTTTTTGCTTCTTGGTCAATAACCTTCAATTCCTCAATATTGTCACACACAAAGTAACCAATATTGTTTTCAATTGCAAAGCTGATGTCTTCATCAGTTTTATTATTACCATGAAAATATGCTTTTTCCATAGGGAATCCTGCTTTTAATGCAGTATATAGTTCACCTGGAGAAACTACATCAATTCCCATATTTTCCTCTTTCATTATTTCATATATTCTTTTAAAGCATAGTGATTTGCTTGCAAATAAAGGCATTGACTCATCGCCAAATGCTTTTTTCATAGCGTCTTTATATATTCTGCACTTTTCTCTGATTTTTTCTTCATCAACAAGATACAGAGGGGTTTTATATTTTGATGCTAATTCAGTTGTGTCACGGCCTGCAAAACACAAATGCCCCTTTTCATTAATTCCGAGATTATTACAAATCATACTTTTCTCCCATTAGTTCAACATATCATTCATATTATATATTTTGTTTTCCTTGCATCCACTTAGGAATTTTGCCGCAACAAGAGCGCCCTCTGCAAAAAGACTTCTGCTCTGAGCTTCGTGCTTTAGGGTTATCACTTGAGTATCGGTTGCAACAATTACCTCATGCTCTCCTATTACATTGCCCAATCTCAAAGAGTGAATTCCCAATTCATTTTTAGCTCTTTTCCCATCGTTATGTCTTCCAACAACATATTCACAGTCAGGTCTTTCCTCTTTTACTGCATCAGCAAGCATCAATGCTGTTCCACTTGGAACATCAAGCTTTCTGTTATGATGCTTTTCTATTATTTCAATATCTGCCTGTGGAAAAGCTTTTGCTGCAGTCTTTGCAAGATTTACAAGCAACGCAATTCCAACTGACATATTTGCAGACATAAAAACAGGTACATTTTTTGATGCCTCAGAGATAATATTCAATTCTTCAGTTGTGTGACCTGTTGTTGCAACAACAACAGGAATTTTCTTCTTTGTCGCAAAATCCATAAGTCTTTTTGTGACACTATGATGAGAAAAATCAACAATACAATCTGCCGAACCCACAAAATCCTCTATATTTTCATAAATAGGAAATTTTTCTGCAGCAGAATTATTTATATCAACACCTGCTACAATCTCATATCCATCAA
>JAZNOH010000240.1:0-3673 GCA_045580715.1 Clostridia bacterium | reverse complement strand
GCATAATATTTTTGGTTATGTAGATGGTAGTGGCAATAGAGTAAATTCTTGGAAAGATGCTTCTAAAGTGATAAAGAAGAACTTGTTTAATTTGATAAGTGCTTTGTTTACATCTTATACTGGTGGTAATTTTGTTGAATTTGGTGCTGAAATTCAAACTCGTTTAACAGATTGTATTATTGTAAATGAATTTAGTGTAAATGGTATGATGGAGTTTACTTATCATAAACAAGATGCTGGTGGTCCTATTTTTGGTGATTTAACTATTCCTCATATGTCGAGAATAATTGGTAAATCCACTGGTGAAAAAATATCTGAACCTCCTTTGGGTTTTGATGTTTATAAATTTATGTATGTAGGCGATGGTGATGCTTATAATAAAGAGGTTTTATTTGCTTTTAAAGCCTATGAAAAGATGATTGCATCTAATACTCCAGTATCTTCAAAAAATATAGTATTGGGTAAAAATTTGAAAAATGGTATGTCTTACACAGCCAACTTTGCTTCTCCCCAACAGATATTTGCAACAATAATGGCTGGTTCTGGTTCTGGTAAAGGTGTATTGACATTAAGTATTTTGGCTGGTTTGCTTGCTGCTGGTCATCCTGTTGCTTATGTAGACTTTAAGCCTGATATGGCGGCTATGTTGTGGAATATGGAGCGTTCAATGAATAAGAATGGTGCTAATGTTCGTATTCTTGCAATAGATGGTGCTACAAATATGGATAAATATGGTACAGTTCCTGTTCGTAATTATCCTCATGGTGTTCATGGTGAAGTCTTTAATGAAAATGAAAAGTTGCAAGAAACTTTGACTTTAATTCCTTATTTAAAGATGATTCAGTTGTCTTGTGTAATGGCTGGTTTAAGAGCAAAAGGTCAGGACATTGGTACTAAATCAAAGTTATTCTTTATTATGGATGAGGCTGAACAGGCTAATGTTTTGTATGATTCTATGTTGAATGCTCTTAATTCTTATAAGCCTCCGAAGGCTAAAAAGGATGAACCTCTTGTAGAATCTCCTTATGATAAAGCAATGCAAAAAATGAAGAGAATATTCCAGGATGATATTCTTCGTGGTTTGCGTTATTGTGGTAATACTTCAGGGCGTGTTGGTGAAGTAGGTTATGTTTATATAGGTCAGGCTACAGACCCAAATACTTGGAAGAGTGGTACATCTGGTGACTGGAAGTATTCATTATTTGGTTTCCCTGTTGGTAAAACTTCATTGAAATTAATGGGTAAAGGTATTGGTCGTAATAGTATTTATGCTATTACAAAAGATAAGTTTGATGGTGATACTCGCTTGAATAACTTGGGTTATTGGGCGGTATCAAAAACAGCATCTTCTGGTAGTGATAAAAATACTGTTGCTATTAAGTCATATATGGTTTTGAATGAAAATGACTATCCAAAAGAGGGTGGTTTTGCGGATTCTTTATTAAAGAACTTAGATGAAACGACTCGTGATAGGGTAATTCGTAATGATTTGACAACAGATGGTGGTACTACTGTTCGTGAAAGTGCTGGTTTCTATGGATTAATGAAAATGCTCGTTAATGGGGATGAGCAAAGGCTTCTAAATTCTATGAGTTCTATGTATAATCTCGTAGAAAATATCTTGGTAAAATCGGGTATTTTAGGTGCTTTGAATTATAGGGATGTTGAAGAATATTTGTATTCTTGTGACCCTGCTTCTTTCTTTACTATCAATGAAATTCGTGATGCTTATATGAATGGTGGTATTGTAATTGCATCTGATGATGGTGATGAAGAATTAGCAAAATTGGAAGCAGAATTTAAGGATGAATTAGACAGCCTTGAAGAAGAGCGTAGGGATTTATCTGAAGAAGAATATCAAAATTTGAAAAATGAGATATTAGAAAAGCAGAGAAAACAGAGAGAAGAGTTAGAGGCTCGTAGAGAACAGCGTGAAAATGGTGCTTCAGGTGGTGGAAATACATTTGGTTATGGTTCTATGGGTAATCCTATTGGTGCAAGTCCAATAGGTACTCCTACTGGAAATCCTGCGGGTAGTCCTACTGGAACTCAAACTGGTGAAAATGCAGGTGCAAATCCTTTTGGAGGTCCAACTGGTACAACTCCACCTATTCAGCAAACTGGTAATGCTTCTGCTCCAAATAGTGATTCTGCTTATACTCAAGAAAATAGTGTTCATATTCCGATGCCTACTGACCCATTTAATACTCTTGGTAGAAGTGGCTCGCCAATGAGTTGTATAAATGCATTTAAGTCTGCTTCTGCTACTATTTTAAATACTATAAAAGAGCAGTTTGGTTCTTTATCTCGTATTTATTCAGTGCATATTGCTAATGATGGTTTGGTAGTTATAAATGATGTTAAGTTTATGCCTACTTTTGATATGGAATTTATTCAGTCTTTACCTGTTGATATGCAAGGTGAAGTAAGTAGTGGTAAGATTGCTCAATTATTCTATTTTGGTGATATGTATAAGTTCTCAAATTTGAATACATTTATTGTTGATAATACTCGTTTGGCTGAACAGCGTATAAGAACTGAAATGGGAGTAAGAGGTAATTGGGATTCCTTATTTAATAAGTTTAATAATCTTCAGACTTTAATAATTGGTGGAGTAAATATGGGAGAGCAGGGTATGGCTCAAGAGTATGAAGATTATGATAGAGGTGGCTTTGGTTTAAGAGATAAACTTGCTAATTTCTTTGGGTTAGATGATAATAATTCTTGGACTGGTCGTTTGTGGAAGAGTAAACCTGTAAGAACAGTTGGTAAAATCTTTGGTGGCGCGCTTGGTGCTACAATGGGGGTTAAATTGTTAATGGGTGCTTGTACTATATTTGGTCCTTGGGGATTATTGTTCTCTGCTTTTGCTGTTGGTGGGGCAGTTCATGAGTATAAAAAGAATAATCCTTCAGGTGGTTATTCAAGTAATAATGGTTCGGGTACTACGACTCGAAATACTGGTAATAAAAATAAAAGCAGAAATAAAAATTCGTGATAGTTTGTTTATTTCTTGTAGATGAAAGGGAGTTATCTTCATAACTCCCTTTTTATTTTGTGTTTGTTTAGGATATTTATTATATTATTATAAAAGTAAAGGGGTGAATTGTGCTTATGGTTGTTATTGAACTTGATGTTGATGGCGTATTGTTGGATACATATAGTGGTTTAACAGATAAATTGAAGGATTTTTATCCTGATTTTAATGCAGAGCGTGATATTCATTCCTGGTCTATGTTGGAATTAAATAATTTGAAGCAGGGTTTGCGTTCAGAGGTGTTCAAACTTTTTAGTGATGTGGACTATATGTCATCTTTACCTTTTTATTCAGATGCTTTGGAAAGTTTAAAGAAGTTAAGTGATTATTGTATAACACATAATGCTAAAATTATGTTGAATACTTTGATGTTTACACAAGAAATTGCTGATAAGCGTATTAGTTTCTTCGAGGATGTTTTTAGAACTAATGGAATTAAGGCTGAAATAACTGCACCTGTAAATGAAAAAAGTCAGTTAAATGCTTATATTATAGTAGAGGATAATGTAGATAATTTATCAAAATCTTCTGCAGAGCATAAAATTCTTATAAGGCATGGTCATAATAGGCATTCAGTTGCTACTGATTGTTTGCCATATAAGTCTTTTAGTGCTGTTAATTCTTTTAGTGAGGCAG
>JAZNOH010000239.1:0-10611 GCA_045580715.1 Clostridia bacterium | reverse complement strand
TCTTTTGAAAGTGAATTTGTTATAAAAATCATAATAGCATAAACTATTACTGCAACAATAATTGCAAGTATAACTGAAATTATATTAATGCCTGTTATAATCATAGTTATTTTGTGAACAAAGTATGCACAAACTCCCATAATAATTGAACATAACAGAGGTTTTAATATATATTTTTTCAAATTCAATGACAGGGACACAGTTTTTGAAAGAATTGTGAAACTGTACGAGAATGAAATTATCTGGCATATGATTGAACCAATTGGTGCTCCGTATATATTAATTGACGGTTGTCTTATGAGTATTGTATTTAATATAAATTTTGTTATACATCCCAATAATAAACCTGTTGCAGGAACATAAATTTTTCCTATACCCTGCAAGGAGCCTGAAATGGTCTGGTTAAGTGCTATGAATACCAACGATAATGCGCTTAATTGCAATAATTGATATCCATCAGGCACATTTGGATAAAGCATTTGATAAATTGGCTGTCCTAAAGCGATAAATCCAACTGCACATGGCATTATAATAAGCAGAGATATCAATAGAGAGTAGGAAACAAAGCGTGATGCTTCTTTTTTCTCTCCCCTTGCAAGAGCTGCCGAAATTGATGGGACTAAAACTGTTGCAAATGATATATTCAAAGAAATCGGAAGATTTATTAAAGTATCACTTTTTGAAAGAACTCCGGCAAGTCGGACTGCTTCCTCTCCTAATTGCTCCAATGTTGGATTAATAATTGCTCCAACCGAGCCATGTGCAGGTATCATCTGAGAGAAAGCAATCTCAATTCCTCGTGTTATTGTGGCAGTATCAACTATTCTGTTGACAGCAGCTATTATTGAACCCAATGAAATAGGAATTGATATTAAGAGAATGCTTTTAAACATTTTTAAAACAGGAACTGATTTTGTTTCGACGGTTGATGAGTTTATTTTTTCGTATATCCCTTTTCTTCTCTTTAAGTAAAAAATGACTATGTATATAGTGCTTAAAATTGCGGAAATTGTTGCTGCAAAGTTTGCGCCTGCAGCCATCATGGCTGCATTTAAGTCCTTATCATTTGGGAAAAATGTGTGAACAGACATAAAGTACACAATTCCGATGGTGAAGACACATTTAAAAATCTGTTCTAATATCTGTGAGTTACTTGTTGCCTTCATATTTTGCATACCAACGAAATAGCCTCGGATAACAGAGGATAAGCAGACAAAATATATTGATGGAGCAAGTGCCATAAGGACATATTTGGCGTTATGCATTTTTATTATGTTGTCTGCAATTATCTCAGAACCGAAGAATAGTATTGAAGATGCTAAAACACCGATTATGGAAAAAAGTATAAGCGCACTTTTATAAATCTTATGCGCACCCTTATAGTCGCCTACTGCATTTTTTGCAGAGGTCATTTTTGAAATGGCATTTGGAATACCGACTGATGAGATTGCTAAAAGAAGAGTGTATATTTGAAATCCTGCTGAATTATATCCGCTGCCCTCATTTCCAAAGCCCTGAGTATTTGTAGTAAAAAGAGTGTAAACAACACCTAAAAGCTTTACCACTATCTGGGAAAACAGAATTATTAAGACATTTCCCATAAATGTGGTTTTTTTGTTATTATTCATAATTAACCTTCTTTTATTTTAGTTTTCTTATATATTCAAATGTTTTTTTTTCGCCCTGTTCTGCAAGCATTGTTAACCATTCCTCAAGCATTTGGGCATTATCAGGATGCATATATTTTCTTGCTCTTGAACGCATAAAATATTCAAGAGGTTGTGCATCATCATAATCTTTTCCAAGATAAGTTTTGCTTGCTGCAATCCTGTCGCAAAGCATTTCCTTCATATATCTTAATGGCATTTTAACAGAGTCGATTTCATGAGTTTTTGGGTTATAATCATTCCAATATTCAAAATGATGCTTGTTTCTTCCTTTGTGATGCATCCACGCAGAAGAATATCCATGAATTGAACGCTCTTTGTCGTTAGGGCTTTTGATGCCCATATAATATTTCATCCCTACTCTGAATTCAGTGTATGAATATTTTGAAAGGTCGTGAAATAACCCCTGGAATCCTATTCCGATTTTAAAGCAGTTTTTGATTACCTCGTGTCGGTGATGCGTTATAGTTTTGAAATGCTTTATAAAATTCATATCATAACCTCTTTTTTCCATTATATATACATATGAAATAATATCATAAATGATAATAAAAGTCAAACATTAAAGAAAAAAACAGACGCTTATATCGTCTGTTTTAATGCTCAAACAAAATCAACCAAAGTTCTTATTAAAAGTGCAATGCTCAATACTACAACTGTACATTTTAGACCAAAGTTCGATTTCTTTCCAATATAATATGTGTTTTGTTTAGAATTCTTATTAAAATATTCCAAAACAACTCTTTCTGCTTCTTCAATTATCTTTTCATGTTGCTCGGGGGTATATTTTTTTAAAATAATGATTGCCTGATGGATATAGGGAGAAGGTAGCTCATCTAAAATAACCACTTGTTTGGATAAGTTTTTCATTACAAATATTACACTTCCTTTTAATATTTTCGTAGCATATTTTGTGCTTGCTTTCATGGATAATTTTTCCCTTGATTATAATGGTTTATACATATAAATTGAAGAAAAAACCCATATTTTTTCAGGAAAAACGACATAAAATTGTAGTTCTATAATTCAAATTGGGAGAATAGAATAGTTGTAAAATTAGTTAATTTTATATAAAGATTGGTTTGAAAAGCCTGATTTTTTACTGCACTTTTTAGTGAAATGTAACAACTTTTTAATAATTTTGTTGACATTGAACAGAGGGCGAGTATATAATAACCTCGTAAAATTGCGTGAGGTAGAAGTCTCGAAAAATTCGGGCTTTTAAGAAAAGACAAGCATGCAAATAAAGTTTGATGGGTTTTCTCTTCAGATACGCTTGCTTAAGACAAAGTCTTTTCGGAAAGGAATTAGTTTTATGAATTTTCTAAAGAAAATCTACCCTCAGAATTTTAAGCGTGTAATTCTTGCAGTAATACTAATCATAGCTGTTACCTCATTAACCATGGGTGCTGTCTATGATGTGGCATTGAAGAATGTAACATTAGTGCAGATTGATGAATTTAATGGTATTGGCGATAATGAAAATGTCAAGACCAGAAAATTGACAGTCGGTGAATTTTTAGAAGAAAACAAAATTGAAATCGGTGAGAATGATGTAGTCAACAAAGGACTCGAGGAAGAAATTGTTGATGAAGATGTCTTGGTTATACGCAAGGGTAGAGTTGTTGAACTTTCGGTTGATGGTAAGGTCGAAATAGTGACCGTTACAAAAGCAACTGTTGGTGATGCAATTGAAGAAGTCGGGGTCACTTTATCAAAGGATGATGTTGTGACACCTGATAAAAATGCAAGTGTTGAGAACGAAATGCTGATTAACATTGACAGGGTTTCTGTTGGTGAAGTAATTGAAACTGAGGAAATAGAGTTTAACACTAAAAAGGTTAATGATAAGACCTTGACAAAGGGAAAAACCAAGGTTTCCCAAAAAGGACAAAAAGGCGAAAAGCAGATTAAGTATTCTGTTAAAAAGGTGAATGGCGAGGTTGTTTCAAAGGAGAAAATATCCGAGGAAATAACAAAGAAGCCTGTTGACGAAATAATCAAGGTAGGAACAAAGAGCACTGCCACAAAAAAATCAAATACTAAAACTGTTTCAACAGGAAAAACAAAAGCAAAGGATTTTTCTTATTCAAAGAAATTTACTATGACGGCAACTGCTTATGATAGCTCACTATCCGAAAATGGCGGAAATACAAGAACTGCTTATGGATTAATTCCTCAGTATGGAGTTGTTGCAGTTGACCCTAAGGTTATTCCTCTTGGAACTAAGCTCTATATTGAATCCTCTGATGGAGGAAAGTCCTGGGTATATGGCTATTGTATAGCAGGAGATACAGGTGGAGCAATCAAAGGTAACAAGGTTGACTTGTGCTTCAATTCAAAAAGTGAGTGTACTAAATTTGGCAGAAAGACTGCCACAGTTTATGTTTTAAATTAAAAATAAAAGGTGCATTTTTATGCACCTTTTTTACAAGTGAGGAATATGAATATGGAATTAACATCTATCAAAACAATAAAAGAATTAAAGTCAATGTTTGATTTTGCTTTTTCAAAAGGTTTGGGACAAAATTTTTTGACAGATGCGGCTGTGCTTGATAAAATCGCGGAAGCAGCCTCGGGGACAGATGGTGTTTTGGAGATTGGACCTGGATTTGGTGTGTTAACAAAAACACTATCAGAAAATTTTGAAAAAGTTGTTTCAATAGAGATTGACAAATCACTGTTGCCTGTTTTAGATTATACATTGACTGGATGTGACAATGTAAAGATAATTAATTCCGATTTTATGAAATTAAATTTGAAAGAATTAATAAAAAATGAATTTAATTCAAAAAAGATAAGTGTAGCAGCAAATTTGCCATATTATATAACCACTCCTATAATAACAACATTATTGGAGGGTGGATATGATATTGAGAACATTGTTGTAATGGTGCAAAAGGAAGTTGCACAAAGATTTTGTGCAAAGCCAGGTACCAAGGAATATGGAGCTATTAGTGTTTTGTGTAATTATTATACCGAGCCTGAGATAGTTACGAATGTTCCTGCAGGAAGTTTTTATCCGGCACCAAAGGTTGATTCGGCCGTCGTCAGAATGAGGGTATTAGATAAACCGAGCGTTTGTGTTGAGGATGAAAAGCATTTCTTTAAGGTTGTTAAGGCTTCCTTTGCTCAAAGAAGAAAAACACTTTTAAATTGCTTATCAAATGGATTTTCCAAGGACAAGGAAACTATAAAGGATGTTTTAGAAGCAGTTGGGATTGATGCAACAATCCGTGGAGAAAGATTAGGTGTTTCTGATTTTGCAAAAATATCTGATGAGATGTTAAAAAATGGAATAAAATAAAAAAAGCTGTAAGTTTTAAAATTACCAGAACTTACAGCTTGATTTTTTGTATAAATTCGTGTAATATAGTATTCGTGGTTAACATAAAACATAAATTATCGTAAACCACTAAATTATTTATATTCGGATTAAATTCCGGGAAAGTGAGGATACAATATGAAATCTATCAAAAATATTGTTATCGGTGTCTTGGCAGCGGCCTTCACAATGGCTCCGATGTCATCATTGACATCATATGCATCAATACTTCCTGAAGAAGTTGCAGGAACAAGATTTGAAGAGCCTGTGCAAATATTGGCTGCATTGGATATCATGGTCGGTGACGATGATGGTAAATTCAGACTTGACGATAACATTAAAAGGTCAGAGGTTGCCAAGATGGCAATTCATGCATTAGGATTAGAGGCTATAGCTGATTCAAATAAAGGTGAATCAAGATTCCCTGATGTATCAGTTAACCACTGGGCAAACGGATATATAAATCTTGCAACTGCGCAAGGGTTAATCGTTGGTGATGATAACGGTAATTTCAGACCAAACGATTCAATCACTTATGCAGAAGCTATGGCAATTTTTGTAAGAGCATTGGGTTACGAACCAATGGCAGAGGACAAGGGTGACTATCCTAACGGACATGTTGTTGTTGCAGGAAGCATTGGCTTGACAAAGAGCGTTCAGGGTTCAACAAATAAACCTATTACAAGAGGAAATGTTGCATTCTTAACAAATAATGCTTTGACAATTGGTTTGATGGAAAAGGTTGGTTATGGTAATAACGCCTCATATGAAATCACAGAAAAAACATTGTTAAAGGATAAGCTTGATGTAACAAAGCACACAGGTCAGATTAATGCAATTCCTTATACAAGCCTTGATGGAGATTCAAATCTTAATGATAATGAAATCAAAATTGGCGAAACAGTATATGAAACTGCATATAACATGAACAACTTGTTTGGTTACAATGTAACTTATTATTTAAGATCAAACGATGATGGTGATGTAGTAATTCTTGCTATGCCTCAAAAGGACAAGAACTCAACAGTTACAATTAAAGCTGAATTGTTTGAGGGTATAACAGAAAAATCAGAAAAGAAAGCAATTGAATATTACGAAAAAGAAGATGCAGCAAAATCAAATGTTGCAGCTTTGGAAGATACAGCAAAGCTTATCTATAATGGAAAAGCTGAAGCACTAACTGATGAAAATCTTAATATAAAAGATAAATCAGGTGAAATGACACTTCTTGATACTGACAGAAACGGTATTTATGATATCGTATTTGTTACAGATTACTACAATATAGTAGTTGAAGAAGTGACATCAACAGGTAAAATTGTTGATAAATACGGTGCACCTACTATTAAACTTGGTGATGATGAAAATGTAAGCTACAGAATTTTAAAAGGCTTGCAGGAAATCGAAGTAAAAGAACTTAAAGAATATGATGTTCTTTCGGTTGCTGAAAGTAAAGATGGCGAATTGTTCGACATCAAGGTTTCTAACGAAACTGTAAGCGGAAAAGTTACCGGTAAAGATTCAAAGGGTGTTTATATTCAAGGTAAACACTATAAGATAGCTTCAAACTATCCTGAAGAAATCACAATGGGAACAGAAGGAAAGTTCTACCTTGATATCGAAGGAAAGATTGCTGCTATTAATGATAAGGTTGTAGTAAGCGATAATTACGGATACCTTATAAAAGCATATGCCTCTGACGAAACAGAAAAGGCAACATTCAGAATTTTCACAAAGGACGGTAAGGATGTAACATTTACTGCAAACGAGAAAATCAGATATAATGGTGCAACAAGTCAAAAGGCATTTGATGTTGTAGATAACTTTATCGAAGACGGAAAAACTGTTAAACAGCTTGTAACCTATACAACTAACTCAGCTGGAAATCTTACTGCAATCTACACTGCAGAGGATAACACCGAAACAGGTGCAGCAAAAGACGGTAAATTTACACTCGACTACAAGTTAGAGGAAGCTGTTTTCAATGCGAAAACAAACAGTCTTGGTTCTATCAGACTAACAGAAGAAACACACATCTTCGATATTCAGGAAGATGTTGCTGATTACAGCATTGCTGATATAAAGATGTTTGAAGACAAACAAAAATATAATGTAATGGTATTTGATATAACTGAAGAATTTACTGCAAAAGCAATTATAGTAACAAATGCAGAGTTCCAGACAAATTCAGAAGCTCCTATCGCAGTTGTTGATAAGGTGACTGCTGAAATTAATGAGGACGATGAAGAAACAGACAGACTATATGCTTTCGTAAATGGTGAAAAGGTAGAACTTCTTGCAGAAGATACAGGAATACTTGTTAAGGGTGAGGGCGCAGCATTGGAAAATGGTGACATCATCCAGTACAAGACAAACGACAAGGGTGAAATTGTAAGCATCAGAGTGTTGTTTGATATAGATTCAAAGGCTACAGAAAAGAATGAAACTCCTGTTGAGGATCTTGAAATCCTTTATGGTAAAGTAACAAAGAAATTCACAAACTCTATTAATGTAACAGTTAATGGTGGCAGCGTGAGAAACCTTGTTCTTCCATCAGGCGTAATCGTTTACACTGTTGACACAACAAAGACAAAGAACCAAGTTTCTGTTGGAACAACCGGCGACATCCAGGCTTATGATGAAGACGAAGGTAACAGAGTGTTCATCAGAATTCAGGATGAGGTTGTGAAAGAGGTTGTAGTTATAAAATAATCTGCTGAATCCTAAAATATCTTCTCTATACAATTTCCAAAAAAAGACAGACCGTTATGGTCTGTCTTTTAAATTTGACAAAAATGAGCCATAATGTTATAATGTTATGAATTATAGAATGAGAGGTAACATAATGAAGATATTATGTATAGGAGATGTGTTCGGAAGAGTTGGCAGAGATTTATTATTCTCTTATCTTGACCGAAATGCATCGGATATTGATTTGGTTATTGCAAATGGTGAGAATGCAGCTCATGGAAGAGGAATAACTCAAAATGTCTATGGGGAACTTAAAAGTGCAGGTGTTGATGGAATAACACTTGGTAATCACACCTGGGGATGTCCTGATGTTATAAATCTTTTGAAGCATGAGGATGATATAATAAGACCTGCAAACTTTGACAAAAGCTGTGTCGGAAAAGGGAGTATGCTCATAAAGGCAAAAAATGGTGTTAATGTCGGTGTCATAAATCTGATTGGCAGAGTTTATATGGACCCTAATAATTCACCATTTGATGCAGTTATAGAAGAAATTGAAAAATTAAAAGAAAAAACAAATATAATTTTGGTCGATTTTCATGCAGAGGCAACAAGCGAAAAAGTTGCAATGGGATATTTTTTAGATGGTAAGGTTTCAGCAGTATTCGGAACACATACACATGTTCAGACTGCCGATGAAATTATTCTTCCCAAAGGAACAGGATATATAACCGACCTTGGAATGACTGGAGTTATTCATTCTGTCTTAGGAGTTGACAAAAACATTATTTTGAAAAAATTCACAACAGGTATCTCACAAAGATTTGAGCCTGCAACGGGTCAGGGTCGTTTTTGCGGCTGTGTGTTTGAAATTGATGAAGATACAGGAAAAACAGTATCGATTGAAAGAATTTCAAAAATTTATTAAAAATTTCCAGTTTAAAACTTGTTCTATTAGCATAAAATTAATATATATGCAATAGCTTATATACAATTTAAGACAGAAGGAGTGAGAATAATGCTTGACAAAATCGCATTAATATTGGTTATTATAGGTGCTTTGAACTGGGGCAGCATAGGATTTTTCGGCTTTGACCTCGTTGGTGTATTATTTGGTGGTCAGGGTTCTGTCCTTGCAAGAATTATATTCGCAGTCGTTGGAATTGCAGGACTCTGGTCAATCGGACTTCTATTTAAAGAGAAGGAATATAACACACGAGTATAATTAAAAACTGATGTGGCTTGAGTAAAAACTCAAGCCACATTTTTTGTAGAATTGTATTGACATATTATTTTATTTGTGTTATTATAGCTATAACTGAAATAAGAATAGAGGCGCAATTTTCATCAGTACCTTGAGTTTATGCCATTCGCAGTGGTCTGGCTCATTGGGAAAGGGGACATTGCCGAAGGAGTACGAGGCGAAAGTATATCCTGGGAAAGCAGATAATATCTGTTTAACTGTCGCTTATGGTAAATGGTGCTGTAGGCGTTGAGCTATCATTATTGTTCGGAATACATTTAGTGTGATTTTATGAGTAATTTTGATAGCCGAATTTTCGGCTATTTTTTTCAGACAAAATTTTGTTATTTAAAGAGGGGAAGAAAAAATGAAAACAAAAACAATTTTTAAGGGAGCAGGTACCGCTATTATAACACCTTTTAATGAAAACGGTGTTGATTTTGAGAAATTCGCAAAATTGATTGATTGGCAAATTGAGAGTGGAATTGACTCAATCATTGTCGGAGGAACAACAGGTGAGGGTTCAACATTGACTGATGATGAGCACAGAGCAATAATAAAGTTTTCTGTTGAGCAGGCAAAGGGCAGAGTTCCGATTATTGCAGGAACAGGCTCAAATGACACAGACTATGCTATCAGCCTGACAAAATATTCCGCAAGTGTTGGTGCTGATGCTGCGTTGGTTGTTACACCATATTATAACAAGGCTACACAAAGAGGTCTTATAAAAATGTATGAAATGATTGCAGATGCAAGTGACATTCCATTGATTTTATATAATGTTCCATCAAGAACAGGTGTTAACATTGAACCAAAAACTCTTGCAGAGTTAGCAGACCATCCGAATATTTGCGGAATTAAGGAAGCAAATGGTGATATATCAAAAATTGTTGAAGAAATTGCATTGGTGGGAGATAAACTTGATTTTTATTCAGGTAATGATGACCAGGTAATTCCGATGCTTTCTATGGGTGGAAAAGGAGTTATTTCTGTTTTGTCAAATGTGTTGCCATATGAAACATCCAGGATGTGTAAGCTATTCTTTGATGGAAAGATTGAAGAAGCTGCTAAGGAGCAATGCAGATTGTTACCACTAATCAATGCTCTTTTCTGTGAGGTCAACCCTATTCCAGTTAAGGCAGCTATGGCTGATATGGGATATTGTAGTGACGATATAAGAATGCCTTTAACTGTTATGGAGGAAGAACACCGCAATATGTTGCGTGAAGAAATGAGAAAGTTAGGAATAAAATTATGAAAATAATTGTAAATGGTTCAAATGGGAGAATGGGAAGAGAAGTTATCCGTATGGCGATGGAGAGCCTTGATGGATATGAGATTGTAGCAGGTGTTGATATAAATAATTCTGCTGCAGAAAAATTTCCTATTTATGAAAATATAGAGGATTTTGTGGGTTCGGCAGATTGTATCGTAGATTTCTCTCACCATAGTGTAACAAAAAGGCTTATGGATTTTGCGATGAAGAAGAAAATTCCTGTTGTTGTAGCAACAACAGGTCACACAACAGAGGAACTGGATATTATTTCTAAGGCTTCAAAAAATGTTCCTGTTTTTATGTCTGCAAATATGTCAGTTGGAATTGCGTTGCTTGTAAATCTTGCAAAGACTGCAGCAAAAGCTTTTCCACAGGCAGATATTGAAATAATAGAAAAGCATCATAACAG
>JAZNOH010000238.1:0-9942 GCA_045580715.1 Clostridia bacterium | reverse complement strand
CAATATGGTATGTTGTCTTTTATAAGACCTGATGAATGGATTATCGGTTCTGCTAAATATATTGCAGCTATATTTGTTGTTTTAGGACACGACTATCCAATATATTTTGGTTTCCGTGGCGGTAAGGGTGTTGCAACAAGTATTGGCGTTGCGCTTATGCTTGATTGGAAAATCGGTCTTGTAATTTTGGTTGCATCACTTATAATTATGCTCACAACAAGATATGTGTCATTAGGCTCGGTAATCGGAGCAATTATCTATCCTTGCATTGTTGCAGCCTTTATGCTTGGTAAGGGCGAATTCAATTTAATTTACTTAGTTTGTGCACTTGTGCTTGCTCTTTTAATTATTGCAAAGCATAAGCAGAACATAATAAGACTTAAAAAAGGAACAGAGAATAAGCTGTCATTTGGAAAAAAATAATCAGGAGGCATATTATGCAGATAGGAATAATCGGTTCAGGAAGCTTTGGAACTGCTATTGCGGCATTGCTCGGTAGAAAAGGCTATGATGTTATATTATGGAGTTTTTTGGAGAGTGAAGCAATAGAAATACAAAAAATACGCGAAAACAAGGAGTTTTTAAAGGGTGTAATTCTACCTTTAAATGTTTGTTGCACAAATGACATAGAAAAGGCAGTAAAAAACTCTGATTTAGTAGTAACCGTTGTGCCAAGCTTTGCAACAAGAGAAACTGCAAAAAAATTAAAGCCATACATAATGGATGGGCAGGTTATGGTAAATCTTTCAAAGGGACTTGAAAATGATTCCCTAAAGAGATTATCCGAAGTTTATAAAGAGGAAATACCTCAGGCAAAAATTGCAGTTATGAGCGGACCTTCTCACGCTGAAGAGGTTGGTGTAGGTTTGCCGACAACAAATGTTGTGGCATCGGATGATATTGAGGTTGCAAAATTCATTCAGGATATATTTATGGATGAAACTTTCAGAGTATATTATTCGAATGATATGATTGGTGTTGAGCTTGGCGGAGCATTGAAGAATGTTATTGCCTTATGTGCAGGAATATGCGATGGATTGGGTTATGGTGATAACACAAAAGCAGCATTGATGACAAGAGGAATGGCAGAGATAAAACGACTTGGAGTTAAGATGGGTGGAAATCCTGATACATTTGCAGGTCTTTCAGGAATGGGTGATTTAATTGTTACCTGCACAAGTATGCATTCACGAAACAGACGCGCTGGGATATTGTTGGGACAAGGAAAAAATCTTGATGAAACCTTAAAAGAGGTACATATGGTTGTTGAAGGAGTTCATACTGCAAAGGCAGCATATGCATTGAGTAAAAAATATGATGTTAATATGCCTATAGTTGAGGAAGCAAATGCCATTTTGTTCGAGGATAAAAATGCAAGACAGGCAGTTAAGGAGCTAATGACAAGAGAAAAAACGGTAGAATAAGGAGAAATAATGGATATAATAACATTATTATTAATTGCTGTTGGACTTGCAATGGATGCATTTTCAGTTGCAATATCAAATGGAACGACAATAAAAGAATTAAAATTTTCGGATGCATTAAAAATAGGATTATTTTTTGGAATATTCCAGTTTGGAATGCTTTATATAGGAAATGTTTTGGGTGGAGCTTTTGCAAAGTACATTATTGCTGTTGACCATTGGATAGCATTTTTCTTATTAGCGTTTATAGGTGGAAAAATGTTTTATGAAGCAGTCTGGGGCGAAGAAGAAATTGAAAATAACAAGTCTCTTGATTTCAAGACTCTCACAATTTTAGCAATAGCAACAAGTATTGATGCTTTAGCAGTAGGGGTTTCGCTTGCAACAATAACAAAAAACATAATTTTTGATGCATCTATAGTGGGAATTGTGGCATTTACATTCTCATTTGTGGGTATTTACATAGGCAACAAATGCGGAAATCTGTTTGGAAGAAAAGCAGAGATTGTCGGTGGAATTGTGCTTATGGGAATTGGTGTTAAAATATTATTAGAGCATTTGTTTTTCTAAAAAGCCGAAAGGACATAAGTATGAATAAGAAAAAAGTAATGGTCGGAATGAGTGGAGGAGTTGACAGCTCTGCTGCTGCATTGATATTATTGGAGCAGGGGTATGATGTATATGGCGCAACAATGCGATTAATTCCTCAAAGTGATGACGAGCTTGATAAAACTGCAGAAATTGATGCAAAAAAAGTCTGCGACCAGTTAGGAATAAAACACTATGTTTTTGATATGCGTGAGGAATTCAAAAAATATGTTGTTGACTATTTTGTTGAGGAGTATATCAATGCGAGAACTCCAAATCCGTGTATAGCCTGCAATAAGCATTTAAAATTTGGTCTAATGCTTGAAAGAGCATTGGAAATGGGAATGGACTATATTGCGACAGGACACTATGCAAGGATTGAGCATAAGGATGGGGAATACAAGCTAAAAATGAGCGATGCCCAGAATAAAGACCAAAGCTATGTTTTATATAACCTCAATCAATTTATCCTTTCGCATACCCTGATGCCATTGGGCGATTATACAAAGGAAGAAATAAGACAAAAATGTATAGATAATGAAATCTGTGTTGCTAATAAGTCAGAGAGTATGGAAATATGTTTTGTCAAAGACGATGATTATGTTCGTTTTATTAAGGAATATTCGGGCTATAATTCAATTCCCGGCAAGATATATGATACAAAAGGAAATGAAATAGGAATTCATAATGGACTTATAAACTATACTATCGGACAGAGAAAAGGTATCGGAGCATATGGAAGACCGATGTTTGTCCTAAAAATTGATGGTGAAAATAATTCTCTTATACTGGGAGAAAAGGGAATGGAATTCTCAAGCGTTATATATGCTGATGGTGTTAATTATCTGTCAGGACAAGTTCCAAAAGATGAATTTTCATCACAGGTAAAAATAAGATATCAGGCAAAACCGGCAGAAGCAACAATTGTTCCACAAGAGGATAATAGTGTGAAAATATTATTAAAAACCCCACAAAGAGCCATAACACCGGGACAGTCGGTAGTGTTTTATGACGGGGATTATGTCGTAGGAGGGGGAATTGTGAGGGATTTTGAATAATCCTGCAAAATTCCTTAATAGATCACATCATTTGGTATATTGACATTAAAGCCACAATAGTGGTATAATTATTTTAGATGTTCATATAGAGGTGTGTTATGAGATTTTTTCGAAGCGGAAAAATAAGACAATTAATATTGGTATTAGCAGACTATATATCAATGTTAATTTCGTGTGCATGTTCATCGGCAATCTTTGTTCTTGGAGGGTTAATACCGTCGGATAGAACAGCATTATTTGATGAGATAATACCGGGAGCATTTGTATTTTCGTTGGTGGTTGTTGCATTTATGGCAATCTTTAAGGTGTATCGCATAATATGGAGATATGCACGACTTAGGGATTTTTCGTGGTGTATTTCTGGAATCTTTGTCGGAACAGGTTGCTATGGCGTTGTGTCAAAATACCTTGGAGTGCATCAAATTCCTGAAATGATGTTTGCTTTTGCAGGAATAATCGGAATTGTTTTGATTGCTCTGGTCAGAATGGCATACATTTCTGTATTTAACTATGTTAACTACAGAGTAAACAAAGAAACAAAAAACAGAATTATGATAATCGGAGCAGGCAGTGCCGGTAAGCAGGTCTGCGAGCAAATGAGGACAAATAAGAAAAAATATAATCCTGTTGTTTTTATTGATGATGACTCTAATAAAATAGGAAGAATTATAAACGGAGTTCGGGTTGCGGGGAATACGAATGAAATTGTGAAGCTTGCAGAAAAAATGAATATATCAGAGATTATTCTTGCGATTTCATCGTTGTCAACAGAGGATAAGAAAAGAATTTTAAATATATGTTCAGAGACTTTTTGTAAGGTAAGCATTCTGCCGAAATTTGAGGACTATATACATAGTGATAAATTAAACAGTAATATTAAACAGGTTAAAATTGAGGACTTGCTTGGTAGGGATGCTGTGGATTTTGACACAAAAGAAGTTTCCGAGATGATAAGAAACAAAGTTTGTATGATAACTGGTGGAGGCGGTTCGATAGGTTCGGAGCTTTCGCGTCAAATTGCAAAAATGCGACCTAAAAAACTTGTCATTGTAGATATTTATGAGAATAACGCATATGATATACAGCAGGAATTAGTAAGGACTTATTCGGAAAAATTAGATTTGAGTGTGCAAATAGCATCTGTAAGGGATAAAGTTAAAATAAGAAGGCTCTTTGATGAGTTTAAGCCTGATTTGGTGTTCCACGCAGCAGCTCATAAGCATGTGCCACTTATGGAAACAAATCCTGAGGAGGCTGTTAAAAATAACATATTCGGCACATTGAATGTGGCAGAATTAGCAAATGAGTATAAATGTGAAAAGTTTGTTCTTGTTTCAACAGACAAAGCAGTAAATCCTACTAATATTATGGGAGCGTCAAAGCGATGCTGCGAAATGATAGTGGAGTGTATGGCTCAAACTAAGACAAAAACAGAATTTGTTGCAGTGAGATTTGGAAATGTTTTGGGTTCGAATGGCTCAGTTATTCCGCTTTTTGAAAAGCAAATAGCAGATGGAGGACCTGTTACTGTAACAGACCCTAACATAATCAGATATTTTATGACAATTCCTGAGGCAACCTCTTTAATTTTGCATGCAGCAACATTAGCAAGAGGCGGAGAAATATTTGTTCTTGATATGGGTGAGCCTGTTAAAATTTTAAATCTTGCAGAAAATTTAATTAAGCTGCATGGATATGTTCCATATAAAGAAATGGAAATTAGATTTACAGGTCTAAGACCTGGTGAAAAGTTATTTGAAGAGCTTTTGATGAATGAAGAGGGGCTGAAAAATACTGCAAACCAGAAGATATTCATTGGTAAGCAAATAAAAGTAGATGAGGACAAGTTCTTCAAAAATCTTGAAAGGCTCAAACAAGCAGCAGATAATAATGATAAGGAAAAATCAGAGGCAATTTTGAGAGAAATTGTGCCGACTTTTGTGAGGAAGAAATATAGCTCACCTGAGATTATTGACGATAAATTGGCGGTAAAATAGGCTATCTCCTTTGGGAGATAGCCTATTTTTATATAAATATTTTTGAAATCAGATTTATTAAAGTGCAGACCAAAACTCCGAGTATTGTGGGGAAAATAGCTGAAAAAATTGTCCATTTGATGCTATTTGTCTCTTTTTTTATTGTCTGCAGGGTTGTTGAACATGGCCAATGCATTATGGTAAAAATCATAACATTTAGTGCCGTGACAATATTCCAACCGTTTGCAACTAACAGTTCTTTCATTTCTAAAAGATTTCCCATTTCCGAAAGTGTGCCTTGTGACATATATATCATAATTGCAATTGGAATAACAATTTCATTAGCAGGCAGACCAAGTATAAACGCCATTAAAATGACTCCGTCAAGTCCCATAATTTGAGCAAATGGGTCAAGAAAGGTTGCACAATGTCTTAAAACGCTGATATCTCCTATTTTTATGTTTGCTAATAACCAGATTATTAATCCTGCAGGTGCAGCAACTGCAACAGCTCTTTTTAAGACAAAGAGAGTCCTGTCAAAAATTGACCTGACAATAACATCTGAGACCTTGGGCCGACGGTATGACGGCAACTCAAGCGTAAAAGAGGATGGAACACCTTTTAACAGAGTTTTAGAGAGTAGCCTTGTTGTTAAGAATGTTGCGCCTATCCCAAAAAGGATGATAGATGTTAATAGGAGTGCAGAAAAAATTGAAGAATATTTTCTGGTTGAAACAAAAAACATTGTTAAAACTGATATAAGGATTGGAAATCTTCCGTTACAAGGCACAAAATTGTTTGTGAGAATAGCTAAAAGCCTTTCTCTTGGAGAATCTATTATCTTACAACCGACAACTCCTGCTGCATTACATCCGAATCCCATGCACATTGTAAGAGATTGTTTTCCGCAGGCACAACACTTTTTAAATGGTTTGTCAAGGTTATATGCAATTCGAGGTAAATACCCTGAATCCTCAAGTAAGGTGAATAGAGGGAAAAAGATAGCCATAGGAGGTAGCATTACTGACACAACCCACGAAACTACTTTATAAACACCTTGAACCAATGAACCATATAGCCAATCAGGAGCATTAAAAAAGTGAAAAATATCTGCTAAAATAAGCTCAAAGGATGAAAAGATTTCAGAGAGTGCTTGCGATGGATAATTTGCGCCACAAATCGTCAGCCAGAGAACGAAAGCAAGCATCAAAATCATAATAGGATAGCCCCAGAGCTTGCTTGTTAAAATCTTATCTGCCTTTTTATCAAAATTTGAGTATGAATTCTGCTTGTGGGTAACAACCTCGTTTGTAATCTTTTCTGCTTTTTCAACTATTTCTTCGACAGGTAACTGTTCGGACAAATTGTTAGAATAGGTATCAATATAATCGACTGCTTTTAATAGTTTATCAAGCCCCTTTTTTTGTCTTGCAACAATTGGGACGACAGGTAAACCTAAAAGCTCTTCTAATTTTTTTGTGTCTATGTAAATTCCCTTTCTTTTTGCCTCATCCATTAAATTAAGACAAACTATAACCTTATGAGAAATTTGGGAAATCTGCAAAACAAGATTTAAGTTTCTCTCAAGACAAGTCGCATCACAAACAACAATAACGCAATCGGGTTTTTCGGAACATATAAAATCCCTTGCAATTTCCTCTTCTAAAGAGTGGGAAATCAGCGAATAAGTTCCCGGTATATCAACGACCACATATGAATTTTTTCCTGATTTACAATATCCTTGTGCGTTTGTAACGGTTTTTCCTGGCCAATTACCTGTGTGCTGTTTCATACCTGTTAATGCATTAAAAACTGTGCTTTTGCCGACATTGGGATTTCCTGCAAGGGCAATTACCTTGTCATAAGGAGAATTTTTTTTGATAATAAGTGTATCATCCAAGGCTTTTGAGCCTGTTGAGGAGTGGGTAAGCCCCATAATAATCATTCCCTTCATATATTCTCTTATCATAATATGCTGCTATAATATTTTCTGATAATGTAAATTTTTTTAGTAGTTTTGAATATAATAGTAATGATTATGAATATAACGGAGGAATAGTATGAAATCAATAAGCCGCTATTGTCCTATTTTGGATAGGATAGTTAAGATAAAGGGTGAGGGGGAAGAAAATAGTAAAAAGTATTGTGAGCATACTGCAATTTGTCAGGAAGAAAAAAGTGAGTGCAATGGTAACTGTGAGGGCTGTTCAATTATGTAAGTAATAATATGAAAGGAATGATATAGATGGATTCAAATGTAGGAAAAAAACTAAATGATGTTTTATCAGGAATTGACAAAGATAAACTGAATTCTGCTAAAAGAAGTGTTGAAGAATTTATATCAACTAAAGAGGGACAGAAAATAAAAGAAGAATTAAAAGGTATGGATAAGGATAAGTTAATAAATAATTTTATGAAAATGGATACCAATAAATTGAGGGATATGCTAAAAAAAGCAAATCTTTCGGGTTTGTCGGGGACAGATATTGAAAACATATTAAATAAGCTTAAATAAGGGAGGAGTGCAAAGTGGATAGTAAGGATATGATGGGCACTCTTAAAGGATTGCTTGGCGATAATGCTGAAGAAAAAATTGGAATGGTTATGAATGCTCTGCAAGGGAGTGGAGAAGATCAAATAAATGTCGAGGACGATATTTCAATAAATGAAAATAACAGTGGAAATTCCTTGTCGTTATCAGGGGGAAATTCTTCTGATGTAGGACAATATGTTTCAAGAATAAAGGGTCTTATTGATGAAATGAGTAATGCAAATGATTCGCGTTCAAATCTTCTTATGTCATTGCGGCCATATATGAGAGATAATAGAAAGAAGAGTATCGACAATGTTGTCAAAATATTGAATTTAAGCAAAATGTCGGGGTTATTTAAGTAATGTATAGAAGATATTATAGTGTAAACAATATGCCGCAAATTAACACACATGACAGGAAAAAAGAATGTGAGGAAAAAAAGCCTTGCGAGGATGTACATATTGAGAAAAGAAATCAAAATACTGACATAAAAAGCTTTTTTAAAAATCTTGAAACTGATGATATAATCCTTATTGCAATTGCGATTTTACTGCTTGCAGATGATTGCGATGATAAAATGCTTTTGCTTGCTATAGGTTTTATTTTTATCAGCGGAATATTATAAATAATTGTTGTAGGGTACGATGCCCACATCAGCCCGTAATACGCAAAAAAAAGAAGAGTTCATATGAACTCTTCTTTTATCTTGTTTAAAGATTACCACTGGAACAAAATAACATCAGTTGTTTCGTTTTGTCCTAAAGCATTTAATTCTGCTTCGCTTGCAACAACTATACTTGCTGTGATAACATCTTCAACTTCAATTTTTTCAATTATAGCCATAGGCTTTTCATAAATTTTCATAATTATTACTCCACCTTTCTATTATTTAATTGTAAATGTGAAGTTTGCTGCTTTGTAGTTAGCATCTTCATATACAATACCGAATTTAATACCCTTTGGATTCTTTACTTCACCTTCACCTGTGATTCCCAAGAATTCAAAAATTGACTTTCCGTATTCAACTACCTTGTTCAATGGAGAGTCTCCATCTTTATACTCAACAACAACTCTTGAAGCTTCTGTCAAAGTACCAGCTGCAGCAATTGCATCACGCATAACGATGTACTTGCCTTCTAATTTCTTTTCGCCATCATAATCATCAGCATATTCAAGAACAGTAGCACCATTGTCAGCTTCTGTAACTGTGATTGGGTCTACTGGGTCAGAACCTGGAACATAGCCATTAAGGTTGATAACAACTTCATTAACTATAGTATTATAAGCTGTATCGTCCTTATCACTATTGGCTGCTTCAACAAGCTTAATTGTTGTTTGCTTCTTTGCAGTAGTCTTAACTTTAAGAACTACGCCACCAATAATCATATTATCGATCTTGTTCAATGCATTCTTAGCTGTTGAAATAGCATAACCAAATGTAACTTTACCTAATCCATCTTTTTCTTGATAATCAATTGTAGCAGCTCCAAGGTTTTTGGTTGAAGCATAACCAGCATAAGTATTAGCGTAATTGTCAGAAACATATGACGCTCTACCAAGTATTGTTTTTGTTACATCGTCTATTGTTGGGAAATCTTCTGTTCCAATATAATCCGCATATTCTTCTGCTACAGCCTTTGATTCTGCTGAAACTCCAAGTTCTAGATCATTAGGGTCAAATGCAATTTTAACTCCTATTGTTTTAACTGTATTAGATGTATCCAATGTAGCAAGTGCTTCAATTTCGTCGCCAACATTAGCAGTAGTAACATCAGTTGACAATGTAACTGTTCTTGTGTTTGTAGCAAACGCTGTCAATGAAGACATAGAAACAATCATTGCAACTACAGTCATTAATGAGATAATTTTCTTCATTTTCTTTTCCTCCATATTAAAATATTAGTTATTGTTGTTCTGCTGGGAATACTAAATCAGTATTTGCATACTTAGACAATACCCAACCAGCATCTACTGTGTTAATCACTCCGTCACCATTAACATCTCCTGCCGTGTCGTTTTGGCAAGGGAATACCAAATCAGTATTTGCATACTTAGATAATACCCAACCAGCATCTACTGTGTTAATCACTCCGTCTCCGTTAACATCACCATAAACAACTATAGTTTCCTCTTCTGCATCGTATGTGATAAGATATTTAGCAACAGTGCTAACATCAGTACCGCCCATAGTAACTGCAATAGCATAGCCGTCGTCAAGCTTTTCTACATCAACAGGAACTGAGCCGAAACCAGCATCTCCGTCAACTTGGTCCATTGCAACGATTGTCTGTGTACCGTTGTAATCAGGAATGTTTTCCGGATCTGTATCACCATCAACCAAATAAGCCATCATTGTTAATTGG
>JAZNOH010000237.1:0-1905 GCA_045580715.1 Clostridia bacterium | reverse complement strand
GAAATTGTTGGCGACCTTGACAATGATACCGAATCTGTTGAAGAAGACGATATTGTTATGCTTGATGAAAATACATGGAAAATTCTTGGTTCAACAGACATTGATTTTGTCGCTGAAGTATTGGAAATTGAATTACCTGTTGAAGAATATAACACATTCTCAGGAATGATTGTTGGTGAATTGGGTGCAATCCCTGACGATGGGACAACCACTGAATTAGAAGCCTATGGCTTGCAGATTAAAGTCACAAAGATTTCTGACCACAAAATTGATGAAACTCTTGTGTGCAAAGTAAATCCGATAACTGAAACTGAAGAATAAAAATAAAATGCTGATTTGGTTTAATCCAAATCAGCATTTTTTAGTCTTTCTAAATATTCAATATCTTTTTTTGAAAGCTCTGCTTTTTCTAATAAGTCAGGTCTTTTTAAGTATGTGTTTTTTAAACTCTGCTCCCTTTTCCATTCATCGACTTTAGCGTGATGCCCTGATATTAACACATCAGGAATTTTAACACCCATAAATTCTTCAGGTCTTGTGTATTGAGGATATTCCAAAAGTCCTGAAAAATGGCTTTCGTTCTCAAATGAACTCTCCGATGCCAAAACCCCGGGAATCATTCTCGAAATCGAGTCAATAACTGCCATTGCAGGAATTTCTCCACCTGTTAGGACGAAATCACCTATTGATATTTCCATATCCACTATCATATCAAGTACTCTCTGGTCAACACCCTCATAGTGTCCGCATAAAATCACAATATGCTCATACTTTGACAAATCAACTGCCATTTTCTGATTGAAAACCTTACCCTGTGGCGACATATATATCGTCAATGGCTTATAATCAAGCTCTGCCACTATTGATTGGTATGCATCATATATGGGTTGTGCTGACATAAGCATTCCCCCACCGCCACTATAAGGGTAATCGTCAACCTTTCTGTGCTTATTCTTAGTATAATCCCTTATATCAATAAAATTAAACGAAACCAATCCCTTTTCCTCGGCTTTTTTGATTATGCTATCCCCTAAAACGGCTGAAAACATATCAGGAAAAAGGGTTAAAACATCAAATCTTATCATAATTCGTCTAACCCCTCTATTAAATGCACTATAACCTTTTTATTTTCAATATCAACATTTACAATAGTTTCATCGGTGACAGGAATAAGCATATCCTTTCTTTGTGGCGCTGAAACTGCATAAATGTCATTTGCACCTGTGTTGAAAACATCGCTGATTTCACCTAATTTTTCACCATTATCCTCAAAAACCTCACAACCAATCAGGTCTGCAATATAATAAACTCCCTCAGGCAATTCACCAAGCATATCCCTGTCAGCAGTTAACACACAGTTTTTAAAGGTTTCTGCTTCTTCAATCGATTCAATCTGGGAAAACTTTGCTATGATATTATTCTTTTGATACTTAATATTCTTTAAATCAAGCTTAATTTCTCCATTTTTCTTTTTGGCATAGACATACTCTAAATCTTCAAAAACCTCAGGGTAATCTGTCCAGGTAACAATCTTCACCTCACCCTTTAGGCCGTGAGTGTTAACTATCTTTCCAACCTCTAATCTATCCATACTTATTTCCTTTCAGCACTTTTACAATATTCTCTTATCTCACAGTTTTCACAATCAGGTCGCCTTGCGACACATCTTAATCTTCCGTGATTGACAAACTGATGGCATAATTTCAGTTGTCGCTCAGGTGGAATTAATTTTCTTAAGTCAAATTCAATCTTTTCCGGGTCTGTGTTTTTAGTTAAGCCTATTTTCGTTGAAAGACGAATACAATGCGTATCAACCACTACTGCAGGCTTTTTAAAAATATCTCCTAAAACAAGATTTGCAGTTTTTCTGCCTGTTCCTGCCAATGTTAATAAATCCTCCATTGT
>JAZNOH010000236.1:0-4646 GCA_045580715.1 Clostridia bacterium | reverse complement strand
ATTCCAATAGTTACCTGATTGATTCTTACCTTTAGCATAAATATTTCCACCCAGATTTATTAATGCATTATCAATTTTATTTTCATCAAGATAAAGTTTTAGTTTATCTGCTATATACCCTTTTGCAACTGCTCCAAGGTTGATTTCCTGAGAACTAATTGTTTTTATGATATTGCTATTATCTAAATTTAATGAGTTATAATCAACAGTGTCTAACGCATCTTTTATTTCATTTTCATCAGGCAGAACACCACTTTCAAATGTATCATTCCATAAATTTGAAACAGCCCCCACGGTAATATCAAATGAGCCATTGGTTTCTTTAAATAACTCTTTTGATTTTTCAATTAGGTCATATGTTTCTTGTGAAACCAATGTACTTATATTGTGGTTTAATTTGTATATATCACTTTCCTCATTTGTATGCGAAAACATTCTATCGTATTTTTCAATCAATAGAGATAAATCATTGATATACTTTTTGCCATCCTGTTTTGTTATCAATGTGATATCTGTTATTGTGTCCATTACACCATTTATATTAGTTGTGTAAACCATAGATTTATTTCTTGAGTTCAAAACAAGCAAAATAGCAACTAATATAATTATAATTAAACTGAATTTATATTTCTTAATCATATTATGCTCATTTATTCATAATGGGTGGTTATAAATAACCACCCATTATATTTATTATTTAGTTGTAATTGTTACAGTATATGTATCCTGATCCCAATCAACCTTATAGCCTAATGATTCGTTAACTGCTCTTAATGGAACAAAGGTTCTGTCATTCACAATTTCTGCAGACTTTTTAAATTCTATCTTTTCACCATTTAAAAATGCATAGTTTGTGCCAACCTGTAAAAGCAATGATTTGAATTCTTCATTTGCATTATACAAAGCAATAACTGTTTTTGTTTCCTGATCCCATGTAACCTTAGCACCGATAGATTCAAAAATTGCTCTCATAGGCACCATTGTGAAACCATCAACAATATAAGGAGCTACATCAAAGCTAAGCTTTTCTCCGTCCTTTAGAATTGTGATATCCCTTTGTGCAAACGCAGTTACAGATGACAATACAATTCCTAATGCCATTACCAATGATATAATTTTTTTCATAATAACTTACCTCCCAAGTTTTTTCCTATCTATAATATACCATAAAGCGATATAAAAATCAAGTATATTTTTCAACAATCTTTTGGGCACACCTTATTCCGTCCAAAGCTGCAGACATAATCCCTCCTGCATATCCGGCTCCCTCTCCGCAAGGATATAAGCCCTTGATATCTGCTTCAAGACTTTGTGCGTCTCTTAAAATTCTCACAGGTGATGAACTTCTTGTTTCAGGAACTGTTAGTATAGCATCAGGGTCAGCAAACCCTTTCATTTTTTTATCAAGCAATATTATTGCCTCTTTCATTGCATCGACAATAAATCGAGGTAAAACATCTTTAATTTCTGCAAAAGTTGTTCCTGGCTTATAGCTTGGCTTGACCTTACCGAATTCATAAGATTTTTTATTATTCAAAAAATCCCCAACTCTTTGAACAGGTGCAAAGTAGTTTCCTCCACCAACTAAAAAGGCTTTTTCTTCAATTGATTTTTGTAAATCAACTCCGCCCAACACATCATCACCCTCAATATCACAATGGTTTACAGTTACTAATAAAGCACTGTTTGCATTCTCATTGTCACGGGAAAAGAAACTCATTCCATTTGTAACAACAGTTCCCTCTTCGGATGCTGATGCAACAACAAGCCCACCCGGACACATACAAAAGGTATAAACACCTCTATTATCCTCTGTCCTTACAGATAACTTATAATCTGCCGGTGGGAGCATATCATAAATTTTGCCATACTGGGAATATCCAATATCCTTTTGCAAATGCTCAATTCTACCTCCAATGGAAAATGTTTTTCTTTCCATTCTCACACCTTTATCTTTAAGCACCCTAAAAGTATCTCTGGCACTATGTCCTATTGCCAAAACAAGATTTTCACAGTCAAGACTCATGATCTCTTCATTTTCCTCAAAGATAACCGAACTGATACAACCATTTTTTGTATCAAAATCAATCATTTTCGTATCAAATTTAATTTCTCCACCAAGCCTTATTATTTCATTTCTTATATTTTTAACTGTAACACAAAGGTTATCTGTTCCAATATGCGGCTTTGAGAGATACATAATTTCTTGAGGGGCTCCAAATTTAACAAGCTGTTCCTTAATAAACTCCATTCTCTCATCATTCACACCTGTTGTAAGCTTCCCGTCCGAAAAAGTGCCTGCACCACCTTCACCAAACTGGACATTGGTTTTAGCGTCAAAAACGCCATTATTCCAAAAGTTGTTAACTGCCTCAATTCTTTTATCAACATCACTTCCTCTTTCTATGAGGATTGGTTTTAGCCCTGCATATGAAAGATACAATGCCGAAAACAAACCTGCAGGTCCACACCCTATAATAACAGGTCTTTTCGTATTTTTTACTTGGGGAATTTCTAATTTTATTTTTTTATATTCAGATATATTTTTGGCATTCTTAAACTTATTCTCATTCTTAAGCTCTGCAATAACTGCACAATTATAATGAATGTCATTTTTCTTTCGTGCATCAATTGATTTTTTGCATAACACAAAAGAAATAATATCACTTTCCAAAATATGATTGTTCTTAGCAATTACACTTTTTGTAAGCTCTTCCCCGATTTCTAATCTAATATTGCTTATTTTAAGCATCTTTTCTCTCCTTGGAAGCGTTTAATCCTGCAATATATCCACTTGACCACGCCCATTGCAGATTATATCCACCACAATCTCCATCTATATCTAAAATTTCTCCTGTCAGATATAACCCGTCACACAGCTTGGACTCCATTGTTGATGGATTAATATCGTCTGTTAATATTCCACCTGCAGTAACTTGCGCATTATTCCAGGACATTGTTCCTGTGACCTTTAATTTAAAACCTTTTAGCGCATCACACAATCTCTTGATTTCCTCATCACTGATGGTGTCGGAAGTTCTGTTAAATGGAAGGACCTTTGCATATTTCATTATAACCATTCCAACCTTTTTATTAACCATTCCGACAAAAAAGGTCTCCAAATTTCTGTACTCAGTTCTTCTTGATTTTAAAATCTCATACAATTCTTCATTATCAATTTCAGGCAAAATATCAAGAGTTATTGATGCATCTATATTATCTGCACATAGTCTTGAAACATTAAATATAGCAGGGCCTGAGAGTCCATAGTCGGTAAATAAAATCTCGCCAAAATATATGCTTTTTTTATTTCCAGCCTCTAACAGAACATTTGCGTCAAGCTTTATTCCTTTCAATGCCCTTATCAAATCAGTTTCAGTTTTAATCTGAACTAAAGATGGATATAATTTTGAAAGCTTGTGACCAAAGCTCTGTGCTATCTGATAACCACTCCCATTAGAACCAAGTGATGGACTTGCTTTGCCTCCTGTTGATAAAATAACTTTATCAGCATATGCTCTCATACCATTATATGACTTTATAAAAAATTTTTTATTTTCCTTAATAATTTTTTCAACCTCAAATTCTGTTACAATATTAACGCACAATCGTTCAAGTTCATATCGAAGTACATCCAAAACTGCAGAAGCCTGCAAACTATAAGGAAATGCCTTTCCATTTTCCTCAATTTTAGTTAGCATCCCCAACTCTGCAAAAAACGAGTTTGTTTCTATAGTCCAAAAATTATTAATGGCATCTTTAATAAACTCAGGATTTTTTCCGTGGTAATTCCCAATTCCTGCGTTAACATTTGTATAATTACATCTCCCATTACCTGTTGCCAAAATCTTTCTGCCAATCCTGTCACATCTTTCATAAATTGTGACTTTCGCACCATTTCTTGCTGCAGTGATTGCAGCAAGGATACCTGATGCACCACCACCAATTACAGCAATTTCCACTTTGTTTCCACCTACTATTCTTTGAAACTTATCTTTTCTTTATTTCGTATAAATTCCTTTGCCATCATCTTTATAACAACTAAAACAGGAACTGAAATCAACATTCCAATAACACCAAACAGCTTTCCAAAAACTGTTACAGCTATAATAACCCATAACGGTCTTATATCTAAAATATTATTCATTATTTTAGGACCAATAAAGTTTCCATCTATTTGTTCTAAAATCAAAAGTGCAACTGCAGTCCATATTGCTTGGAAAATCCCACCTGTTACAAGTGTTATTAACACAATACAAACTGAAGATATAATTGAACCAAAATATGGAATTAAATTTAAAAATGCTGCAAAAAAACCGAGCATAAGTGGATATTTTACTTTTAATATAAATAAAACTACTGTAGACAAAACTCCGACAATAAGTGCTTCAATAATCTTACAATAAATATATTTGGAAAAAATATCATTAACTTTCTTAAAATATTCACAGGTTTTCTGAGCCTTGTCATTAGATGTAAAAACTGCCAATATGTGCTTTATAACCTTTATTATTCTTTCATAATCAATTAACATATATATTGAGGCAATAATTGAAATAAAAGTATTCATTAAACCAGTTGTTAGATTTATTACACCCTGAGCGTACTTTGAGAATTCTGTCACATCAATATTTTTTATATATTTT
>JAZNOH010000235.1:0-13557 GCA_045580715.1 Clostridia bacterium | reverse complement strand
TCTGATCCGGGTCCTGATGCTTTTGCAAATAATGAAACAACAGCACCTTCCTTTAATAAATAGTATTTTATTGTGGAATGCCGGTTGTGATGAATATTCAACAGACCGGGGGAGAAAAGTGGAATCAAATTACGCTCGCTTCATCTGCCACCGGCAGCGCTCGCGACCTCACACGTTCACGCGGAAAACCGCGTGCGGAGTTCAAGTCCAAAATACGATACAAAAACAAAAAGGACTACCTTACAGGTAATCCTTTTTTGTTTTGGCAGGGGTAGTAAGACTTGAACTCACGGCACGCGGTTTTGGAGACCAGAGCCTCCACTCAAAAGGCAACCTCTGAAACCCGCTAATCTACGGTGTTTGTAGTGATTACGCCACTTTTAACTTTGTTTTTGTTGGCAAAATGTTGGCAACAAACTCGGGTAAATTTCAAAAAATATTGAATAAAAATATATGTTTTTCAAAAGGCTCAAATTTGGCCTATATCGCTTTTAAAATTGCGGATAGGTAAAATAAGCCTTTATTTTATTTTTCTTTACAAGGGGCTTCCTGTGTTGCCAAAAGGTAGTCCATGTATAATTCAGCCAATCTAAGTTTTTCTTCGCCCTGCTTTGATAGTAAGTTTCTTAATTGGGTATAGACTTCCTCATCCATAGGAATGTGAGTAATGTCCTCTTTATCACAATCTTCTGGAAACTCGTATATATCGTAATCGTTAAAAAGAAAATCTAATGAAACATCTAATGCTGCTGCAAGTGTGCGTGCGTTTCTTAAATTGGGGAATGTTTCGCCATTAATGTATTTACTTATTGTGTGAACATGTATTTTGTTTCCTAACTCTTCTGTTGCATCTGATAAGGTATCTTGTGTAAAGTTCCTTGCTTTATATAATTTTTTTAAGTTCTCTCCGAATGTCATACCTATATTCCTTTCTTTATGTATTTAATAAATCTTATAAAGTCCTCTTTGCTATCTTGATTTAATTGCGTGAATTTATTGTAAAGCATATAGAAATCAGATTTTCTTATATTATTACTCTGTTCGTCTCCGATAATATATGATAAAGGTAAATTCCAAATTCGAGTCAAATATAAAAGAAGTTCTGCATCTGGCTCGAATTTTTTGGTATACTCTGTATCTTTGGAAGTTCTCTCTACATTCTTAATAGTTTTCTCAGAACAAGGATATCCGATATTTGAAAGTTTGATAGCAAGTGCTCTCTGGGTTCTTCCTGAATATCCATCATAACCTATCTTCCGAAGATATTTAATTCGTTCTTGGTATGATTCGCGCTCGGCGGGTATTTTTATAGGAGTAGATATAATGGAATCTGATATAGAATGAAGAAAAATATGGTTTATATAGTTAATATACCTTTTTTTATTCTCTGGGGTTAGTTTGTGAGCTTTGGCAGCCAATACTAAAAAATGATATTCGTCCAAAGTCTCGTTTATCTCTGTATTTGCTGTGTAGTCAACTATTTTACCTTTGGAACCCTTTACAGGAGTAACAGAAGTATCAATAATTCTAAAATTCAAGTTTAATGCCTTGAATAAAGGTATTAACAATTTGGTGTCAACCTCGTACTCTGTTTGTGGTTCTTCTAAACATCTTTTTAATTGTGTTTTTGATAATCCTGATAGTTCTGATAGTTTTTTATATGAATAACCCAACTCTTGCTGCCTGTTTCGTAATTTATTCTGCCATATTGCAGTTCTCTTTCTTTCTAATTCTACTTGTTTATCGTTTATTTCGTATTGCATCTTATATGTATCTATGTCGTCTACTCGTTTGTTGAATGCTTCTTCAGCACTATGCGGATACCATGTCTTATCTAATATATAATCAGCGCTAACTTTAAATTCTTTCATTAAAGTGCTGATTTGCTCTCCAGTTAATTGCAATGGGTAATTTTCAATATCTTTGTACTTTCTTTCTGTAATTTTTAATATATCGGCAATATCTTGTTCGGATTTTCGCCGCTTTATTCTTATTTTTTTTAAGTTACTTGTCACTTTAAATACCCCCCTTTATTATATTATAGCACAATAATTCCAAAAACACAATAGAAATATGCAGAATATTACCCTTGAAGTTTGGAGTAAAGTTAATTAAAAGTTTATGCAAGAGAATTTTTAAGTGTATAACACCCCTGAAAATGCATTTTACACACAAAATATTACCCAATCTGTTGTTTTTAAAGGTGTTTTGTGTTTTTGATTTTGTGGTTTTGGACATGTTATAATATAGGTGTAGCAAAGATGAAGCGCGCTTTTCAAAAGGCTACATTGTACATTGAAAATTTAATAGTGAAAAAACTTTACACTCGCTCCTATGTTGTCAAAAGAGTGCTTGCCTTAAGCAAGCGGTAAATTAAAAATTTGAAAGGAGACATTAAAATGTCTGAGTTATTAAATAGTTTAGGTAATATTAGTCCTATAAAGGAGGAAAAAGTTATGAGTAATATGTATAGTAGTCCATTTGAGACCAAAGATTGGTGGGAAAATGGTTTGAGTCAGGATGAACTCGAAAATGACGAGCGTTACTGTCAGTATTGGAAGATAGTTGTTTATCGCGGTAACTACAGTAAGCGTACAAAGGGTCAAGGTTATGCAGTTAAGGTAAAGTCAAAGATTGGTGACATGATAGAGTTAACGTATCTCTTTGATGATTTTGTGAACAACTTCAATAGGGTATGTAAATCGGATATGAGTTATTATGGTTATTTAGATAGTTGGGTTGCTTCAAAACTTATAGACATTGCATGTTTCTATAAAAAGCACGATATGATTGGTGACGAAAAAAATCATGTCATTGTTCTTGACCCGAGTGTAGATAATGCTTTGGATATCCTGTTAGATAATGTGAGTGCTAATAATCTGGTTGACCAGTATTACAACAGACTTGTTGAGTATATAAAGGAAAACTACAAGTCGTTCGCTTCTCGTACTGCTATGAATGCGACTCCTGATGTAAAGGCTGCTTGGCTGGATGATGACTTGTATAAAGCGAAGTACACTCAGGAAACATTGGCTATAAGAGATAAAGAACTTAAAAACTTTATCGGGCGTAAAGAAACCGATGTTATGCTTATGAAAGAAATCGTTGCTGAATTTGCGGAACGCGGGTACATACTCCCAGGCAAGAATTTTGCAAAGGATATTACTTTGAGTGCCGATGCAAAAGATGTTCGTTGCTATGTGGTAAATATCAATCGCGATATGTTAGGTATATAAGGAGGTTAAGAGTATGAGTAGAAGATTTATTGGATTACCTTGTGTAGGCGGTAAAAGTAGGCTTGTTGATATTCTTTCTGCGGTCATTGAAGAACAGGCAGATAAAGGTGATATCAACGAATGCATAGACTGCTGCGGGGGTGGGGGTAAAATTACCCTCTCCCTTGACCATAAAAAATTTGATAAGTTGGTTTATAACGAGTGTGAATATGGTGTAGCAACACTTATGAATGTGTTAAAGAAAGCAGATAACATATGCTTAATTAACACAAAAGTTCATTCTATTATCGACAGAGCGTTGGCTCTGGGTGGTATCAGGGATAAAGAAAATATTTGCAGAGCTCTGTTTAATGTTGCAAGGGACTATGTCGTATGCAATCATGATAGTCATAAGGATTTAGACCCGATTACAGTTGCGGCTTTGACTACCATCGTGGTATATGGCTCAGTTCATAATAACAGAAAAACAATGGGTTATAAGCGCTTTGAGTTGAGACTTAAAGATACTTACTCCTATCTAAAAACCTTCAGGAGTATAAACTCAGGAATCAAGTATGTAGAATGCTTAAATATGGATTGCTTTGAGTTAATTAAGAAACACTATAATAACCCAGATGTGTTGCTCGTTATCGATTGTCCTTATTATAACTCGGTCAACAGTTATGCAGAGGATTGGGACTATATTCAACACAAAAGGTTAGTTAAGGCTTGTAAGAATGCTCGCTGTAAAGTTCTGATATGTATGAATGATAAAGGGATTGCACCATATTGGAACTTGTTAAAGGAACAAAATTGGCACTTCTATAAATCAGGAGCAATTATTCATGACTCTAAAAAGTCTGATGTTGACATCCTGAAGAACAAGGAATTAGATAAGTTAAAGGACTCTATGGGTTCCGAGCATGGAACACAACTCATTAAGACCTTATATATTCAAAGTCAGTTAATGTACAATAACGAGGTTAATTATGGTCAGCTGACTAAAACTGTACAGGAGTATATATTATGCAATTTTGAGGTTACAGGTCTTGAAGAATATAAAGGAGAGGTATCTCCGTATATGGTTACAGAGTATTCTCCTGATGCAGAATTAAATGAATCTGTGGTAGGTTATAAGGCGAAAGACATTGATGCTTACTATGTGTTGAAAGAAAAGGCAGAAAAGCAGATGTTACTTGAGAAGCAAAAGAAGATGTCCCGAACAAATAAGAGTAAATCAATTTCGGGTTACGAAGAACAGATAATTGAAATGCTCGGTTTACCGAGATAAAAGAAAGGTTTAGGTGTATGTTATGAAGATTAAAAATAGTGTGTTAGGTAGTAAAAAAGCTGTTGTAGATGTTAATGAAGACTGGTGTATAAAAGGTCGCGAAGCGATTCTACACCTTAGTGATACGTGTTGTTGTAAGAGAAGAACAATTTTTGTTGAGGAAGCAAAATTAGCAGGAGAATATACTGCTGCACGTCTTTATGACTTTATTGAGGCTTGTGATACAATGTCCGATTACTATGACGGTGAACCTGAATTTGATAGTGTTGTTGATTTGCTGAGAGAAGGCTTTACAAATGAAGAGCGTAAAGCCTTTTGGGAAGGCTTTGACAGTATATTCCCATCGGTATACAAAGAATTAACAGATAGGGTTATTGATATAATATCCCAAAGCCGAGCGAATTATAAGGAGTTAAGTAAAGAGTATATATGCGAAGACTATACAAGAAATGCTTTGCTCTGTAGTTCTGGTAGTGTTGTGGAATCAGTTCAGACCTTACTGAACTATGCAATAAGTGACACAATTTGCTTTATGTTCGATGGCACAATTGATGCTTGTGCAATGGACGAAATATATTACTTAAGAGTGCTGGAATTGTTAAGCAACATCTTTATTGGTGAATACATAAGATGGCACTATATCTCTATGTCAGATTTATATAAAGAGCTTCTTTTAGAACAAGGCAGAGATATAGACGAATTTTAAGAAAGAGAGGATTTTTGATATGAAAAATTTAAATGTGATTGAGGTTTGTGCTGGTGCAGGTGGCATGGCAATGGGATTTAAAAGGGCAGGATTTGAAAGTCTTGCCCTCGCAGAAATAAATAATGCAGCGGTAAAAACTCTGCATAAAAATTTTGCGGGTAAAAATATAATTGCTGGTGATATAACAAAGGACGAGGTTAAAGTAGATATTGTTGCGGCCGCTTATAAATCAAAAGTGGAAAGTCTGATGGCTGAAAATCCTGATATGGATTTCGATACTTTATTAAATATAGCAATGGAACAGGGTTCTGACATAGATTTACTATGTGCGGGAATACCCTGCACCAGTTATAGCATATTAGGCAAGAGGTTACACATGTCAGCGCCAGCAGGATTAATTTACGACCATTTTTTACAACTTGCAAATTTAATTAAACCCAAAATGCTGCTTATAGAAAATGTTGCAGCTCTTGTTACTGCAGAGGATTTTGCTGTTATTGAATATATGCTGGCAGAATTCAGAAAAATCGGGTATTATGTTTCTTTTCAGGAGAATGAAGACCTATACTCTACTGTAAAGGTGCTAAATGCTGCAGATTATGGTGTTCCACAGAGACGTATGCGCGTGTTTATAGTGGCTATAAGACAGGATGTCTGGAATAAGGCAAAGTCTATGGGTATTACATATAATTTCCCTGAGCCGACTCATGCTGGTAAGCATATCGCTTTAAGAGAGGCTATCAAGGATGTTCCTGAATCAAAGTATCTGGCTTATAGTGATAATGTTATAAAGGTGCTTCAAAGTGCTTTGCCTGGCAAGGCTGCTAATATTGACTTATTTGATAAATCATTACTTGACGAAAATGGTGAATTCGCTATCTCTGTAAAGCGTTTTTCAAGATATAGAAGACTTGATTTTGATAGGGTTTGTCATACTGTTGCTGCTTCCGAGCCGAACACTCTATGCCACCCAGAATTTGACAGACCTTTAAACATAAACGAAATCAAAAGGATTCAGAGCTTTCCTGATGATTTTGAGTTTTGTGGCGGTGTTGCAGAGGTTTATAAACAGATAGGTAATGCGGTTCCTGTACTTCTCGCACAGGCTATGGCTACAAGTATTGCAGAGTTCTTAAATGCTGTATCAAGTACCGATGTTTCTGATGTTTGTATAAACACAAAAGGCAAGTATATGCTTGAAGTAAATCAGTATGGCAATGTTACAGCGTATTCTGCAGGCAATGAAGAAGTCTTGCCTGCAGAATGGGTAAAATCATGTCTATCTGTCACTCAACTAAAGAAATTAGGTATTCCAACTTATAAAGCCTGTATTGGCTTTAACGAGTCCTGTAGTTATGGTAAAAGTTACTATAGTCCTGTGTTGGTTAATATTATTCATCAGGATTTTCAAAGCAAGGAACAAGCGTATCTTGAGAGTCTGGCAGAAAAGAAACGGATTCGTGAAAAGAAGGTGATTTCTAATCTCACACCCGACAAGGTCGCAGAGGCACTCTATTCTGTTAATAAAGAGGCAAAAAGATATAAGGATAAGCAAAATGAACATGCGTACAATGCGTATGATTGCTATAGTCATTATCTGCCTAAAAGCACACTTCATTATTTGCTCCACCAAAGCAAAGACAAAAAAGAGCAAATGTATGATTTGAAAAATAAGGCTCTTTCCAAACTTATCAAAGAAACAGGGACAAAACCTGTCGGGTATCATAGTTTTGGTAAGAGTAATATGGACTATTATGAGATTGGTAATTATTCATTCCATGTAAATAAATGTACATCCGATAACTTTCTGGGTAATATTGAAGAGTTAATACCGAGTAAGCGTAATAGAAGTATGCCTGTGAAAGATGCGGTAATTCTTCTTTGTGAGTATATAGGTCTAAATTCAGCATGAGGCATTCAGATGAGTGTAAAATATTCTGCATATTTTTCGGGATATAAAAAATATGTATGTTGATGTAAAAGATGTGCTAATAATATTCCCCCCTCTAACCTATGTGACCTATGTAGCCTCTGTTGCCTATATATATCAAATTATGCTCAATTTTAGCCACAAGGGCTTAAAAGTCTTGAAAGGTATTCCATGCTGGCTGACGTCAGAACTTCGTCACAAAGGTGTCAAAAGGCTTCAAAAACTTAGGGTTGGTGCTGTTGGCTCTGGAAAATATATCAGGATAATTTTTTCAAAAATATAGGGCAGATTTTTACTTTTCATTTTCTTTTTGGATTTAGGGTATCAAAACCCCCTATTTTTCAGAAAAAAGAAATATGAAAATTACTTAGGGTGCTGTCGAAACCTCATAGATTTTTAACATAGATGCTTCTTTTTTGTGAGTTGCGGAGAAAACCTCGCATAAGACTTGAAAACTCAGAGAGAACGCGTTATACTTCAACATACTCTGTTTCTAAAAGAGTTGCTACACACTTTTAACCCATGTAAAGCCCATAAATCACATCTTCTTTTATGTTCTTTCAAGAACATATTAAGGAGATGTTGATGATGGCTTTGAATCGTGAAATATATGATAATCTTACATGGGGACTTGAGTTAGAGATGACAGGTAATTCCAGACAGCGTGCTGCAGAGGTTCTTGCAGAGTTCTTTGGGATAAGTTATAGGTATGAAGGCACACATTATGACAAATATTCAGTAACAGACTCAGAAGGCAGAAAGTGGACAGTTATGAGTGATGCTTCAATCACTCCACTTCAAAAAAGAAATGGCAGGGTTGTTTCTGCTCCTGACACATATAAAGTTGAGTTTGTTAGTCCTCCGCTTCTGGCAAAAGATATCGAGATGTATCAAGAAATCGTGCGAAAGTTGAGGAAAGCAGGCTTTTTCGAGTCTGAGTCCTGTGGTGTACATATCCATGTGGGTATAAAAGATTTACCACCCACAACAATCGTGCATCTCTTAAATCAGGTGCATAGCAAGCAGGATTTAATTTATAAGGCACTTGGCGTTCCTATGGGATATAGCAGCAGATATAGGTATTGTCAAAAGATACCTACAAGTCTGGTAGAGACATTAAAAAAGAAAAAGGCTAAGACATTAAGTCAGATTGCAGATGTGTGGTATAGCACAATTGGTGATTCATCTCAAAGGTACACTCGTTATCCTTCCAGTAGGTACTACATAATTAACATGAATCGTGGACTTTTGCCTTCATCGCAGTACTACTATGGGACAGCTGAGATGAGGTGCTTTTGCAGTTCGCTTCATGCAGGAAAATTGAAATCGTACATACAATTTTGTTTGATGTTAGTGAGTTATTGTGCCACACTTACAAAAAGCAGTTACAAACCTGTTGTAGTAAATGAAGGTGAGTCCGAAGCATATAAGTTCAGAGTTTGGCTGTTGAAACTCGGATGTATTGGCCAAGAATTCAAGACAATGCGTATACATCTCTTGGATAGGTTTGGCTCACAATCGAAGGCTTTCAGGCGTGGTGACAGGACTTCAGCATAAATAAGGAGGATAAATCTGATGAAAACACAAAAGGTATATTATTACATAGCCTATGGTTCTAACTTAAATCTAAGACAGATGAGTATGCGATGTCCAAATGCACAACTTATAGCCACAGGCTTCTTAAAGGGTTATGAGTTATTATTTCGTGGGCATGATGGTAATTGCTTCTGCACAATTGAAAAATGTGCAAATGCTCGTGTTCCTGTGGGTATTTTTAAGATTACAGAGCGTTGTAAGATGGCTTTGGACAGATATGAAGGCTACCCGACTCATTATAGGATAGCAAAGGTAAGCCCTAAAGAGCTTGTTGTTTCACAGGGTAATTTATCGGACATTAAAGAGCTTTTTGTTTATGTAATGAACAAATATAATGGCGAGCTTGGTAGGCCTTCAGGTCATTACTATGATGTTTGTTTAAGAGGGTATCGTGATTGTGGACTTGATGCAAGGTATCTTCAGGAGGCTTTGCAGAAAACAATCACAAGAATGCCCAGACCTAAACGCGGATTTGAGCAGTATTGGATGAGATAAACATTAATTTGTCAGATGAACACTTTTTTAAAGCACACCTTTTTCTATATTAAGTGATGATAAATTAGGAAAGGGCGTGCTTTTATATGTCAATTTTTGAAATAAAAGATGCAAAAACCTGTGGTGTTGACTTGGCTGAAAGACCTCTTATGGTTAGTAATAGCCTTAATAGGCTTGTTAGCAAGTATCAGCAGGAAAAGGGCTTGATGGTTGATATAACTGGCAATGTAGAAAAAGGATTGTATGGCTTTGAAGATGTAACTGTGGCTTTCTCTGACAGAGAAGCAAGGGCGAAGGTTGCGCAGGCTATTCAGGCGGATATAATTGAGACAGGTGGCTCATTAGAACAAAACTTCTGGCGCAATAACCAGAGGCTTCTCTCTACACTCTACCTCTTGACAGGTTTGGCTTATGTGTCTGTAGAGGCGAAGGATGGTAGAGGCAGAACTTCCTATCTTGCTACTAAAAATCCAGTTTGTCTAAACTATATGCTTCGCTTCTGCTCTATGAATCGTATTAGTGATAGGCGTATGGATTCTATTGAATCCAAAAGGATTATTACCAAGCAAGAACTTGAGGATGGTAACTTCCAAGTAATAAAATTCGAGGATAAGAACAAAAGCGGAGGTAAGTTCCACCTGACATCCTGTAAGCTCCACCCCAACAGTAAGAAAACAACTGTACTCCCATATACTCTGGCTTGTAGAAGAACAGAGGCTATTATGGACAGGTTAAAATCTGGGGTTTGTCAGATAGACTGTAGGATTAATGGAGCTAAGAAGACTATCAAAGGAACACTAAAGTATGGTTCAGACTACGATAAGGCTTTAGAGTATAGCAGATTGGATGCGTGCGTATTCCCTGTAAGGGATGTTGAGTCAAAAGAGCTTGTAATGCTTAATACCCTTGATATTTTTGCTATAAAAGATGCTAACAAAGGGGGTTCTTCAAAATGATTTTATCGCATGAAACTGCTACAAGGCTTGATAAATTGTTCTTTGATGTGTTGTTGTCGGGGATAATTCCCCCAACCACTAAGGATTATGTAACAAATGTTTATTTGTCAAAGATGATGGTGTATTATGAAGCACGCAAACAAAGGATTAAAAGTGCTATCGGGTTTCCTTTGTATGTTGATGTATCTGACATCATCAGAGACTTAGAGAGAGTTCCCAAAAGAACACTTATGTGTGATGAAGTTGGCAGCGTGCTGCTGGGCGGACTTAAACTGAATAACGATAAGAAAACCTATTGTTTATGCACCAAATGGGAGCTCAGAAAAGATAAATTAGGCTTGATTCTTCTCGATGAAGCCCTTTTAACAAGGGATGTAGGGGTAGATTTCACTCCTGAGAGTGTTGGATACTCCTACACCAACTACCAACTGCTACATGAACTTTTCTCTCAAAAGAACAGCAAGGGGGATGCGGAATGAATCTTATAAAGGATATTATGCTTGCGGAATCTGGCAATCCTCTTGTTGACAGGTTAAAAGAGTTTGTTTCTGGCTGTTCTTACCTCTGTCATAAGCAAAGCATTGAAAGAGTGCAGGCATACATTAATGCGGACTGTGACTATTCAAGAACACTTGAGGGTATGTCTGTGGATGCAAATAACTTCAGAAATACTATCGCCTATGCTAATAGTAAGTTAAAGAATCTCTTGGGTAAGAATATTCTTCGTAGAATCAAAGAGACTCCTGAGTTTGCGGAAGAGCTTATAACTTGGGTTATAGAACACCCACAGGAATTGCTCTATAGTCAGGTGCTTGATTTCGTTCCTACTTTCAAGGGTAGGCGTTATGATTGGAATGAGTGTGTGGCAGAGATTAAGTTCTTGCACACCTACACCTATCTTAAAATGAAGCATGACGCAAATAAGTTAGAGCCTCAAAAGGTGGCGTATATCTACCATGCGTTAACAGAGCCTTCTGATGTAGATATGGAGTTCTCTCTGGAACTCCGAAAAAACTTTACCTACTCAAAATAAGGCTCTTTTATATAAACACCTCAATATTGGAGAAAACACTACTGCTCTGGTTTCGGTGGTGTTTTTCTCTTATAAGGGTATTAAAAAAATGCGTGTTAAGAATCGGGGCTTTAAGGTTTGCAGGAGTTTATTTTCTTAACTCTTAAAATTATTATTCTTTTTGTTTCATATCGCTGTTTTTGGGGTTGATGTGCTGTTTAAAAGGCTTCTCAGTATATGCCTGAACTATCGGAGAATAGGCTCATTTTTATATTGATTTTTTCTGCATATTTTTCTTGTATTCGGGATGTGTTATTTGTTCAGGATATTTTATGAAATGTTGCTCCTGATATTGAAATTATCAGGGGTATATGGTATAATTTAACTGTTGGTTAAGATTTAAACTATTAGCAAGACGAGGGGTATTGTTTATGAAAAAGAGATTTTTAGGTTTAGTGTTGGCGTTGGTACTGTTTGGTAGCATTCCTGTATATGCGGATACTACTTTTACAGATGTACAAGAATCAGATTACTTCTATGTCAGCGTCTTGGTTGCATCCGATAAAGGTATTATAAATGGTGTGGGTAATGGTCAGTTTAAACCTTATGATACCTTAACTGTTGCGGAGGCTATTAAATTGTCTGCGTGCATTCATGCTAATTACCACAATGCAGATATAACTTCTGATGCGGATTCTGCTCATTGGGCTGATGGGTATTATGACTATGCTGTCGAGAATGGAATCATAAAAGAATCGGATTTTGCAAAGGTTGATTTTGATAAGGCTATAACAAGGGATAGGCTGTTTTATATCTTCGCTAACACCTTACCTGATAGTGAATATATTGAAATAAATGATGTTGGTCTTGCTCCTGAACAGGTTTCGAGTGATTATCTTAAAAAACTGTTCTGTGCAGGTATCGTGGTAGGTAACGAGCAAGGCTTTGAGTCTGAAAAGAACATTACCAGAGCAGATAGCGTGGAAATGGTATTAAGGATGACTGCTCATTCAAGGAGAAGACTTGTTTTTGAGGAAGGTCAGACACCCCCTGTTTATACTCCTGAAACTCATTAAAATAATAGTAAAATAAACAAAAATGATAATTTCTTCAGTAATCTGGGGAAGTTATCTTTTTTTTATTGCGTAAAAAAGTCGAGGGCAAAACGCTGAAATTATGTTACAAACCTTGAATCTGTCAACAAAATATGTTATAATTTAACTAATAGTTAATTGCTATGCAGATAGTGATGTATAATTATATTTTATATACTAATAAGAAATGAGGCGATACAATGGCTAATATGAATGAGCGTGACAGCAAAGTCCATGTAACTATCACGCATAAGCGTGAAAAGAACAAGCCTAAATATAATTTCTCTGTGGTAATGAGTGGTTTGCTTATTACTAGTACTTTACTTGCTTCTTTTAGTGGTTTAACTGCTCATGCAGCTGGTTTGGATGCTGATTATTCTGCAATGATGAATCCTAATCCTATTGTGGCTACTTATAATCAGCAACAATCTTCTAAAGTGACTTCTTTACTAAACACTTCTTACGAAGAATTATTATTGATATCAAGTAAGTTAAACAATGATAATGCCACTTTAAAGGCTTTACTTCAAATAAATACCTCGTTAAATGAAGCCAATGAAAGAATGGATACAGAGGACTATAAACCTGCAGAGGTTATAGCACAGGCTACTATGATTCGTACTGCTTTGGATGGTGTGGATACTAACCTTTCTCAGTCTGGCTATGATGCCAACAGCAGTCAAAGGGTAATAGTTTCTCAGATGAAGAATACTATAAACGAAATCAATGCAAAGGCGGGTAGTAAATATACTTCTGGTGGTAGTCAATCACAGACTCCTTCTCAAACGCCTTCTGTTAAGCCTATGCGTTTTGAAGATTTTAATTGGAACAATGTTCCAATGCAATTCTCCGATGTTCCTCAAGGTGCTTGGTACTACAATGATGTATCAAAGGCTTCTGCTTCTGGCATCATAAATGGTATAGGCAATGGTCAATTCAATCCAGATGGTACTCTCACTCATGCAGAGGCTATGACTCTAATGGCTAAAGTTCATGCTATTTATCAATATGGTAATCCTGATGTAATCAATGATTATTCCCCTACTTCTGACCATTGGGCTTCAGGAATTTATGCATATTGTCAAGACCATAGCCTTCCTACTCCAAAAGAATCTGATTTTGATACTAATATATCAAGGGGTACTATGGCTCGTTATTTCAGACAGTCACTCCCAAGCGCAGCTTTCAAGACTGGTGTTCAAAATGACTTATCGTTAATGCCTGAACAGACGAACAACCAAATGGTTCAAGATTTATTCAGG
>JAZNOH010000234.1:0-11183 GCA_045580715.1 Clostridia bacterium | reverse complement strand
ATTGGATATTCTTCAATATTGATGTCGGAATTTTTAAGTGATGGTGGGACTATAACAACATTGGAATGGGATGCTGATACTGCGGAGATTGCAAGAGAAAACATAAAAAAAGCAGGACTTTCAGATGTTATCAATGTAATTTGTAATGATGCAAAAGATGTTCTGCCAACATTAACTGCAGAGTATGATATTGTCTTTTTGGATGGTCCAAAGGCACATTATATTTATATGCTAAATGATTGTATAAGACTTTTGAAAAAAGGTGGACTCCTTGTTGCAGATAATGTTTTGTATAAAGGAATGACTGCAGATGATGAGCATGTTATTCGCCGAAAAATTACTATTGTCAAGAGATTGAGAAGATTTATCTCGGCACAAATGCAGAGAAAAGAGTTAAAAACTGTGCTGTTGCCACTTGGTGACGGGGTAACGGTTGCAGTTAAGATATGAAAGGAAAAAATATGAAAAAACCTGAACTATTAGCTCCAGGTGGAAGCCTTGAAAAATTAAAAACAGCTATAAATTATGGTGCAGATGCTGTGTATGTTGGTGGAGAGGCATTCAGCCTGAGAGTTGCTGCTGAGAATTTTTCATATGAAGATATGAAAGAGGGCATAAAATATGCTCATGACAGAGGCAAAAAGGTATATTTGACTGCCAATATTTTGCCACACAATGAAGATATTAATGGTTTTGAGGCTTTTATAGAAGAAATAAGACCACTTGGTTTTGATGCGATTTTAATTGCTGATATAGGAATGTTTGATATGATGAGGGAGCTTGCTCCTGAAATACCAATCCATATAAGCACACAGGCAAACAATGTGAATTATCGTTCTGCTTGTGCGTGGTATAAATTAGGTGCAAAAAGGGTTGTTCTGGCAAGGGAAATGAGCTTTAGTGAAATAGCTGAAATAAGAGAAAAGATACCTGCTGATATGGAAATTGAAGCATTTGTTCACGGAGCAATGTGCATTTCATATTCAGGAAGATGTCTTTTGTCAAATTATATGACGCAAAGAGATGCCAATATGGGTGCGTGTGCACATCCTTGCAGATGGAACTATTCGCTTGTTGAAGAAACAAGACCCGGAGAATATATGAATGTTTTTGAGAATGAAAGAGGAACATTTATTTTCAATTCAAAAGACCTTTGTATGATTAGACATATTCCTGAGATTATTAAAAGTGGAATATCAAGCCTAAAAATTGAGGGAAGAGTTAAAACTTCATACTATGTTGCAACCATTGTTAAAGCATACAGAGAAGAAATTGACAAATATTTTGATGACCCTGAGAATTATGTATTCGATGAGTCTCAGTATGAGGAATTGTGTAAAGTAAGCCACAGACCATATTCAACAGGCTTTTATTTTGGTAAGCCGGGCGCAGATAAGCAGGTTTATACTGATAGCTCATATATAAGGGATTACGATTTAATTGGTATGGTATTGGATTATGATGAGAATACAAAAATAGCAACAATCTCTCAAAGAAATAAGTTTTCTGTCGGAGAGGAAATAGAGATAATTCAACCAAACAAACCATTTTTTAAGCAAAGGGTAGAGTACATTGAAAATGATGCAGGTGAGAGAGTTGAGAGTGCACCTCATGCACAGATGATAATTAAAATGCCTGTTGATTTTCCTGTAAATCAGGACGCAATGTTGAGAAGAGTAAGAAAATAGTATTGGAGAATATACTATGAATAAAAGAGTATTTAAATGGATATTGGAAAATGGAAGGAAAAGCTATGTATTTATTGCTTTATTGACTGTTGGAAGCATTATATTATCCTTGATTTCATTGCAATTTTCAATGGAATCAAAACGGATAATACATATTGCAACAGGGACAGTTAATGAAGACTTTTTAAGTTCTTGTTTAAGAATAGTTTTCTTTCTGTTTTTAATGCTTATAGTTCAAATTGGAATAAACTTTTTAAATGTTCATGCAAACTCAAGATTTGAGATTGAGCTTAAAAATAACATTTTTAAAAAGTTAATTAATAAAGATTATTTATCTGTTTCTGTTTTCCATTCAGGAGAACTTTTAAACAGGATAAATAGCGATGTAAATATAATTGTAACAGGAATTGTAACAATTATTCCTAAACTATCACTATTTTTAACCAGTGTGATAGGTGCTTTTATTTATCTTTACAGAATTGATAGTTTTTTGGCACTTGTCATTTTAGCAGTAGGACCATTTGTTTTAATTGGTGCAAGATTATATAGTAAAACATTTAAAAAGCTACATAAACAGTGTCAGGAAGCAGACGGAAAGACAAAATCCTTTATGCTTGAAATTCTGCAAAATCTGTTGGTTGTGAAATCTTTTGCAAATGAGGATTTGATGGCCCAAAAAAGCAGGAAACTACAAAACAAAAGTTATAAATTAAGAATTATAAGAACAAGAGTTTCGGTTATAGCTCATATAGGAATGTTTTTGGTATTTCATGCAGGCTTTTATTTTGCATTGGCATATTGTGCTTATAGATTGTCGCAAAATGCAATGACAGTCGGAGATGTTATAGCAGTAACTCAGCTTGTTAATCAAATTCAATCTCCGTTTCAGAATATTTCAGGACTTGTGCCCCAGTTTTTTTCTGTGATAGCATCAACTGAAAGACTTATTGAACTTGAAGATGTTAAAAATGAGGAGTCTACAGGTGATGAATTAGATGTTGGAATTTATGATGATTTAGAAGAAATCGTCTTTGATAATGTCAATTTTTCATATTCAAATGATTCAGTTATATCCAATATCAATATGAAAATTAATAAAGGGGATTTTGCAGTTATAGCAGGTGAATCAGGAGCAGGAAAGAGTACGGCAATCAAACTGTTATTAGGAATTTTAAATATTAGCAGTGGTGAAATATATATAAAAGCAAAGGATAAAAAATATAAACTCGGAAGTAAAACAAGGAAGCTGTTTAGCTATGTTCCTCAAGGAAATTTGATTTTGTCAGGAACAATTAGAGAGAATGTTTTGTTCGCTAATGAGGATGCTACTGACGAAAAAATCATTAATGCATTAAAAATTGCTCAGATATGGGATTTTATTGAAACGCTTGATAATAAATTGGATACTGTAATAGGAGAAAATGGCTTGGGATTGTCCGAGGGACAAGCTCAAAGAATATCCATTGCAAGAGCACTATTATATGATGCACCGATATTGCTTTTGGATGAGTCAACCTCGGCACTCGATTCAAAAACAGAAGAACAATTGCTAAAAGCAATCAAGAGTATGACAGATAAAACTGTTATAATTGTATCACATAAAAAGGCAGCATTTGATGTTTGTGACAAGGTGGTATATGTGAATAAAGAATAATTAAGAATATAAGCCGATGGAAGACTACAGTCGGCTATGTTTATAGGAGATAGAAGATGCAAAAAAAAATAGAAGATGCTATAAAGCTTTTGAATGAAAATGGATATATAGTATCAAAAGTGACAAAAGCACAGATGGCAATAGCCAAAAGCTGTTGCGAGAACAAGTCAAGATGCAATTTTAATGTTGTTGGCGTGAGATGTGTTGATTTGTTGTGCGTTCAGGATTTGATAAGAGAGCAGATTTTCCCATATACAGAGCAAAATGATGAGTAAAGGCGGTAATTAAAATTAAATTAATCATAGCTGAGAAACCAAGCCTTGCAAGGAATATTGCTGCAGGTATTGGTGAAATGAAAAAATACAATGGATATTTTGAGGGACAGGGATACATACTCACATGGGTATTTGGACACCTGTTTTCTCTTGTTGATATTGAAGAATACTCGCCAAATCCTGATGGGACAAGGAAGTGGACAAGAGAGAATATACCTTGTTTTCCTGACAAATTTCGATTTGAATTAAAAAAGGATGCTGGTACGAAGCAGGTTGACCAAGGTGTAAGAAAACAATTTGAAACCATAAAGAAGCTTATAAACAGAGAAGATGTTGATATGATTATAAACGCAGGCGACGCAGACCGAGAGGGAGAAATTATAATAAGAATATGCGTTGAAAATGCAATAGAGAAAGATAAGCCGTTTATGAGATTATGGTTGCCTGACCAGACACCACAAACAATTAAAACTGCACTTTTGGAAATGAAAAGTGAGAATGAGTATGAAAATCTGGCCTCTGAGGGATATGCAAGAACATATATAGACTGGTTGTATGGAGTTAATCTGACAAGATTTGCAACTTTAAAATCAGGAAGTTTATTAAGAGTTGGAAGAGTTATAGTACCTATTGTTAAAGCAATATATGACAGGGATATGTCTATCAGAAATTTCAAGCCTGATATTTACTATGCTGTTATGAGCAGTGCCAAGACCAAGGACGAGGAAATCGAGCTAACCAGTAAGGAAAAGTTTGAAAAGAAAGATTATCAAAAGGCGTTGGAGCTATCTCAGAAGTATAACTCATCAAAAGCAGTTGTAACCTTTAAAAAGAAGAAGAATGATAAAGTCCAACCAGGTAAGCTGTTTTCTTTGACAAAATTACAAAATGTTCTGGGAAAGAAATATAAAATGTCAATGGAAAAAAGCTTAAAAATTGTTCAGGACCTTTATGAAAAGGGATATGTCACATATCCAAGAACAAACTCGGAATATCTTGCAACGGCAGAGCAGGGGAAGGTCAGAACGATATTACAATCCGTTGAAAAACTTGGATATCCTGTTGAATTCAAATATAAAAAAACAATATTTGACGATTCAAAAATCGAATCACATTCAGCATTGACACCAACCTATAAAATTCCGAAAAAGACAGATTTAACAGAAGATGAATATACAGTATATTCGGTTATTATGAGGAGATTTGTGGCAGTTTTTTGTTCCGAAGAGTGTATATGTGAAAAGACAGAGATAAAAATTGATGTGGGTGGTTATGAGGAATTTACATTAAAGGGTACGGTCATAGTTGAGCCAGGTTGGACAAAATTTGATGATTACACAAAAAAAGACAAAATTCTTCCTAAGCTTGATATAGGAGATGAAATAAATATATATTTTAAACCTGTTGAGAAGGAAACATCTCCACCTAAGCACTACACTATAGAAACACTGAACAATTATTTAAAAAATCCATTTAAGCAGGATAAACAGAAATTGTCTGAGGAGGAGAATGACGAGGAGGAATACAGAGCAATTTTTGAGGGATTGGAGCTTGGAACTGAAGCCACAAGAACGGGTATAATTGATAACGCAAAGAAAAGTGGATATATTCAACTAAAGAAGGATGTATACACAATTCTCCCTGGTGGAGAGTATTTAATTGAGGCTCTGCAACGGATGAACATATCAATGGACAAATATAAAACTGCCGAGGTTGGTAAGGCTTTGAAAAAGGTGTTCCGAGGGGAGTTTACTATTGAAGAAAGTGTTTCGATTGCAAAAGAAGAAATAAAAAGGGTATTTGAGCTTGATGAGGCGACAAAGGACTCGGACACAAATGACGGATATGTCGGTGATATAGTAGGAATATGTCCTGTGTGTAAGAATAATATTGTGAGAACAAAGTTCGGATATGGATGTATGGGATATAAAGAAAAAGGCTGTAAATTCGGACTATCCAATGTCATATGCTCAAGGGTTATTTCTGTTTCCAATGTCAAAAAAATGCTCAAAACAGGAAAAACTGATAAAATCTCAGGATTCATATCCCCAAAATCCAAGAAACAGTTTGATGCTTTCTTGAAGTTTGAAAATGGTAAGGTAGTATTTGAATTTTAGAATAAAAAGTTAAAAATGGCATAACATAATAACAATTACATTATATAAAAAGGAGTTTATATATGAAGAAAGTAATTTGTTTATGTTGTGCTATTTTTATAATGCTTGGGAATATTGTATATGCAGATGCACCCCAGTTGAATACAAGTGCGAAATCTGTAATATTAATGGAAGAAAGCACTAAAGAGGTTTTGTATGAGAAAAATCCTGATGAAAAGCTTTCAATAGCAAGTGTCACAAAGATAATGACAATGCTGTTAATAATGGAAGCACTTGAAGAAGAAAAAATCACAATGGATGATAGAGTAAGCGTAAGCGAGAGAGCAATGTCGATGGGCGGTTCGACAATGTTTTTGGAGGCTGGCGAAGAACTAACGGTTTATGAAATGCTAAAGGGAATTGCTGTTGCATCAGCAAATGATGGATGCGTTGCAATGGCGGAGTTTATTTCAGGAAGTGTTGAAAATTTTGTTGCCAGAATGAACGAGAGAGCAAAAGAGCTTGGAATGGAGAACACAAATTTTGTAAACACCAATGGACTTGATGCAGAAAACCACTACTCATCGGCAAGGGATGTAGCATTGATGTCAGCAGAGCTTTTAAAACACGAAAAAATATTTGAGTTCACAACAATATGGACTGATAAAATGCACGATGGTAAATTTGATTTAGCAAATACAAACAAATTAATAAGGTTTTATCAAGGTGCAAATGGTTTAAAGACAGGTTCGACTGATGAGGCGTTGTGTTGCTTATCTGCAACTGCAAAAAGGGACGATTTGCAGTTGATAGCTGTTGTGTTAGGAGCACCAACATCAAATGAAAGATTTAATGATGCAAGAACTCTCTTAGATTATGGTTTTGCAAACTATGATATTGAAAAATTTGCTAAAGCAGGTCAGGAGTTTATGAAAATACCTGTAAAAAAAGGTAATAATAACGAGGTAAGTGTGGTCGCAGAAGATGATGTATCATTGCTTATTAAAAAGGGAGATAAAGGAAAATGTGAAGAAGAGGTATTTTTGCCTGATGAAATCAAAGCACCGATAAAAAAGGGAGATAATATAGGAAAGATTAGTTATAAAAAAGATGGAAAAACAGTTTGCGAGGTCAAAGTTGTTGCAGGGGAAGATGTTGAAAAAATCAGCTTTGGAAAATATCTTGTCAATATAATAAAAAATATGTTTAAATAGAGTGATGAAATAATTTTTTCATCACTTTTTGTTGTCAATAGTCATATTACCAAAATTTTATTAATTCTTTTGTTCAAAATGACATATTGCTAATTCCTTTATTATAAGATAGTAGTGTTTTTGTATAAAAAATTTTCAAAAATTTTAAAAAAAAGTCAAATACACCATTGTCATATTATAGAAAATATTCTATAATATAATTGTAATAAAACGAAAGAAAAGCATACATAATACACAAAAAGTCACTAAATATTTAGTGACAAGTGTATTGTATTGCTGTTTTTTGCGATTTAAACAGTTGCAAAGAACAAGACTTTTGTTTAAAATAACGAAATACATTAAAGAAATGGAGTAAGAATTCGTATGAAAACAGACGCAATTTTGAAAGACAAAAAAGTAAAAAAGCGAAGAGGATTAAAAGTATCAGACCTCCAGCTTTACTCAATGTGTATCATTCCTATTCTTTTAATCTTTGTCTTCAATTATCTTCCGATGTTCGGAATAATAATTGCATTCAAGGACTATAAGTTCGGAAGAGGCATATGGGGAAGTGAATGGGTAGGGTTCAAGAACTTTGAGTTCTTCTTGAAGTCAGATGACTTTTTAAGAATAACAAAGAACACATTAGTGATGAACGGACTATTCATTGTGATTGGTATAATATGTGCAGTTGGACTTGCAGTTTTGCTGTTTGAGTTAAAGAGCAGAGCAAAGACAAAAGCATTTCAGACTGTATTGATAACACCGAACTTCATTTCATGGGTTATCGCATCATATATGCTGTATGCTATATTAAATCCGCAATATGGAATGTTGAATGTCATATTGAGCAAATTCGGAATGCAAAAGATAGACTTCTATGCAAGACCGCATGCGTGGCCATTGATACTCACCATATGTTCAGTGTGGAAGAGCGTTGGAATGGATAGTGTATACTATTACGCAGCATTAATGGGAGTTGACACATCATTGTTTGAAGCAGCAGAGATTGACGGAGCTAAGAAAATAGATATTGTCAGATACATAATGATACCATGTCTTGTTCCATTGTTGATAATGTTAACAATACTTAAGATAGGTGGAATATTCAGAGCAGACTTTGGTTTGTTCTATCAAATGACAAGAGATGTCAGCCTGTTGTATGAAACAACAGATGTACTTGATACATATATATTTAGAGCGATGAGAGTAGTCGGAGATATGGGAATGTCATCTGCAGCAGGATTGATGCAATCACTTGTTGGATTTATTCTTGTTATGATAACAAACAAGTGCAGTAAGATGATAGATAACGACTACGGATTATTCTAAGGAGGGGAAAAAAGTGAAAGCATTCAGAAAGAAACATCAACCAATTTTAACTTTGGTATTCATACTATTATGTGCCGCAGTTATAGTTCCGTTCCTAATGTTAGTGAGTATATCATTCTCAAGTGAAAAATCAATTATAGAATATGGATATGGATTAATACCAAAGGAATTTAGTTTAGATGCATATAAGTATGTATTTAAAAATCCAAAGGCTATATTAGATGCATATAAGGTAACAGCGATATTCTCAATCAGCAAGATGGTATTGGCAGTATTATTTATGTCAATGATAGCATATCCTTTGTCAAGAAGAGGATTAAAGGGAAGAAGTGTAATTTCGTTCTACTTATACTTCACAATGCTGTTTGGAGGAGGACTTGTTCCAACATACATATTGATAACACAATATCTTCATTTGGGAGATACAATATGGGTATATATAATTCCAACTTTGGTAAACCCATGGCATATATTTATGATGAGAACATTCTTCCAGGACTTGCCTGAGGAAATGATTGAGTCAGCAGTTATAGATGGAGCTGGTGAATATACAATTTATGCAAAATTCATAATGCCTCTATCAAAACCCGTTCTTGCTACAATCGGACTTATGACATTCTTATCAATGTGGAATGACTGGTATACATCAATGTTGTATATAAATAAGCAGGAGTTAGAAAGCTTGCAATATTTGTTGCAGAAGATAATGCTTAACTTGAAGTTGTTGCAGGATTCATCAATGATGGGTACATCTTCAATGATATCAGTTAAGGATATCCCATCAGAGACAGTTCGTATGGCGATGGCAATTGTTGTTGCAGGTCCTGCGCTTGTAGTATTCCCATTTTTCCAGAAGTACTTTGTAAGAGGTCTTACAGTTGGTTCTGTAAAGGGTTGATACCCGAACATATATAATATAGGAAGAGATTGGGGTGATTTTGGAAAAGTTTTGATAATATTTTCTTAATCAAAACAAAGTCATGAAAAATAAAAATGCCATAAAATAATTAAATTAAAAGAAAGGATGACTAAAAATGATGAAAAAATTAATGGCAACACTTTTGGCAGGAGTAATGTTACTCGGAATTGCCGGATGTGGAGAAAAGAAGACAGGAGACGATGGAGAGATCGTAACTCTAACATGGTTGATGCCTGGTGACAAGGAAGCAGATTTGCAATCTGTTATTGATGAAGCAAACAAAATCCTTGTTGAAAAAATCGGAGCAAAGATCGATATGCAACTTATTGATTATGGTGCATTCCAGGAAAGAATGAATATGTATATGGCATCAGGTGATGACTACGATTTAGCATTCACAGGATACTGCAATACATATGACAAGGCAGTTGTTAACGAAGCATTATATCCAATGACAGAGCTAATCAATGAGCATGCTCCAAAGCTTTGGGACGCTCTACCTGATTATATGTGGGATTTTGCAACAATTAACGGAGAAATCTATTCAGTTCCAAACACACAAATCTGTTCAACACCTGTTGCAGTTGCTGTAAACAAAGAGATTTGTGACAAATATAACTTTGATTTCTCAAAAGTTAAGACAATCGAGGACTTTGAACCATTCTTTGAGGTTATTAAGCAAAACGAGCCTGGAATTTATCCATACAAGCCATACCACAGAGAATATGCATGGACATATGGAGTATATGAATCTATAGCAGACAAGATTGCGATCAAATGTGACGGCTCAAACGAGCTTGTTTATATAGATCAAACACCTGAATTCAAGCGTGGAAGACAAAAGTTCCTTGAATGGCTTGATAAGGGTTACATAAGAGCTGATGTTGACACATGTGGTGATGATACTGCAGATAAGATGGCAGGAAGATATGCGTTTGAAACATGTAACTATAAGCCTGGTATAGAAACAGAATTCTATAACGAAAGAGGCAGAGAATACGAAATGGTTGTTATAGGTACACCATATATGGCATACAATATGGGAACATCAACAATGCTTGGTATTGGTGTCAACTCAAAGTACCCTGAAAAGGCTATCAAGGTTATTGAGCTTCTTAACACAGATAAAGAGTTCTATAACTTAATCTGCTTCGGTATCGAAGGAAAGCACTACAACTTGAACGAAGAAGGTAAAGTTGAAATCATCGAAGATGGCGGATACAAACCAAACGCTGCTTGGAAATTCGGTAACCAATTCAATGCTTTGATTATGGCTGGACAGGATATGGAAGTTTGGGAAGAAACAAAGGAAATGGATGAAAAAGCAGTAAAATCTCCATTGATCGGATTCTTCTTAAATAAAGATCCAATAAAGACTGAAATTTCACAGCTTTCAGCTATTACTAAAGAAGGCGAAACTGCATATACAGATGCTGATTATGAAGCATATTTGAATAAAGCAAATATTGCAGGAAGAGAAAAGGTTATGGCTGAAGTTAAGAGCCAGGTTGATGCTTTCTTTGCAAGCAAATAATTCTTTAAAATTATGGTTGGATTTTAAAATGGTGCGGAACGACGAACGGGTCGTTCCACATAGCCCATTTCCCAAAATCAGCCGTTGATATATACATAATATTATAAACTTATTAGGAGGAAAAATTATGTTTAATTTGAAAAAAATTGTATCTGCAATTATTGCAGGCGCAATGATTTTGAGCACATTGCCAATGGCATATGCTACAACAAATGATAATCTAATTGTGAGCGAAGATTTCACAAGCAATCCATTAGGTTCAACATTCTTTAAGGATGGTACTGGAGATTATAATGAAGGTGGATATGTTGTTGCAACAGATAAAAATGCAGCATATAACGATGACTCATTTATAAGATATATGGGAAAGGCGAATATAACAGGTCAATTCTCATCACAGGCTAAATTCATGATTCCAGAAATCAAGAGTGGCGCAAGATATATGCCTGTAACATTTAAGAGAACTTCTGATGCAGCAGAGTCAGCAAAGCT
>JAZNOH010000233.1:0-2873 GCA_045580715.1 Clostridia bacterium | reverse complement strand
CGATCCGACTTATGAACTTTTTGACTTCTGATAGTCATTATGAGTATATGATTGTAGATGTTGATGAAGACGATTTAACAAAGGAAATTCCTGCTCTTGTATTAGAGAGGGCTGATATAATTATTTTGAATATGTCGCAGTCTTTTCTTGAAATTGATAGGTTTAAGAAAATGAAAGAGAAGATGTTAAAAACTTTTTCTGGTAAGAAAATAATGCTTGTATGTAATATGTGGAATAATACAGTTTGTAAGGAAAAAGATTTTAAATCTCGCTTTGGTGAAAAAGTTGCTTTGAATGTTATTCATTTCAATCATTGGTTGCGTTATGCTTGTAATACTGGTAACATAATGATGGTTTATAAAAAAGTTCGTCAAAAAGATTCAAGGGTGGTGGAATTGGGTAGTGATATTGCCAATCTTGCTTCTAATTTGAATAAGTTGCGTTTAGCGATTCTTAGAACTAAAAAGGATGGTGGAACTACGAAATGATTAATACCGTACTTATAATTGCGAGTGTTTTGCTTATTGCTGTTATAATGTTTGCTTTATATATGCGTGCAAAAGGTAAAGAAGTTATTGTTGAAGAAGATGACTTTGGTACGATAGATAAAATACTTGAAGCCGTAAAGCAGGAAATGGTAGAAATCATTAAGGAAGATTATAGTTTAGGGTTATCTGATGCAGAATTTAATGCTTTGTATAAGCGTAAAGCTCGTATAAATGATGCTTTGCGTAATTGTGTTTATGGTATTGATAATGCGAAGGTAATAGTAATAGAATTGATAAGGGGTTTTATTGCTGATAATGTTCCTAAGTCTAATGTGACTGAAATTTTAGGCTTGTCTGAAGGTCTTGAACCTTCAGACCATGTAAAATTTGAGATAATGATGTATCGTTTCAAAAAGAAGTATGGTAAACGTGCTTTACCTGAATGGATGGATAAATATAATTTTGCTCGTGAGCGTACTGCGACTGGTGCAGAGCGTGAAAGGGACCAATCTTATTTTATAACTATCGAAGATTTATATATGGCTTATGATAATGAAGCAATTCATTTAACTATAGATGAGCAAATAGATGTTCTTGCTGTATTAGTTTATCAAATGTATAAAGGATTTGGTATAATTGATACTTTGCGTGAGATGGATATAAATGGTTTTAATATGGGTACTTCTGGTAGTATTTTGTCAAATGTAACAAAACAGACAGACCCTACTATGAAGGCTATAAGTTCAGTTTGGGTTTATTATAAAGGTAAGTATATTCATTTTAGGTTTATGAACTTTGGTCATGAAGATGAATGTAAACGTATTATTCAGTTGCTTATTCGTTATGGTAATCCTGGTCCTCTTACAGCGAAGCGTGGTTATTTGGTTAATACAATGTATGATAAATCTCGTATATTGGCTTTAAGACCTCCTGCTTCTGAATATTGGGCTATATTTATTCGTAAGTTTGGTTTGTCTGATGTATCGCCTCGTGCTTTGGTAGAAAAAGAATGGGTTAAGCGTGCAGATATTCCTTTACAGTTAATGGAATTTTTAATTCGTGGTCAGATTACTTGTGCTTGTACAGGTCGTCAGGGTTCTGGTAAAACTACAATGATGTCATCTATTATTCGTTTCGTTGACCCTCGTTATACAATTCGTGTATTGGAAATGGCTCCTGAGTTGTATTTGCGTGAGTTATATCCGACTCGTAATATCTTGTCTTTGCAGGAAACAACTACTGTTACTGCGGCAGAATTACAGGATGCTTTGAAAAAGTCTGACGCCGCTGTTTCTATCGTTGGTGAGGTTGCTACTGATGTCATTGCTGCTCGTATGATTCAGATGGGTATGACTGCTTCTTTGTTTACAATTTTTTCTCACCATGCTAATACAGCTTCTGACTTGGTTTTGACACTTCGTAACTCTCTTGTAAATGCTGGTGGTTTTAATAATATGTCAACTGCAGAAAGACAGGTAATTGAAGTTGTAAAATGTGATATTCATTTGGATTACACTCCTGATGGTAAGCGTTTTATAGAAAGAATAAGTGAAATAGTTCCTTTGGCAGAGGGTATTCCTTATCCTGATTATGACCCTAAAAATAAAGAAGATTCTATGAATATAATTACTAAAGAGTATTATTCAAGAAGTACTGATAGAGTGTCGTTCTATACTCATGATATTATGCGTTATGATTTAAAAACTGATACATATTATTGTGTAGATAGATTTAGTCAGGAACTTGAAGATAGAATTCGTTATAATTTGGGTGATGATTTAAGACCTTTGTTTGATAAATTTATGTTAGATAACTGGGGTAAGCGTCCTGATAGTGAAGAGGATAAGATAGCAGATGCAATGACAAAATATACTCCTGAACAGTTATTAGATGTGAAGATATCTGATAAACAGGCGGGCGTTGAAATTGCTGATTTTAAAGATACTTCTACTCCTAAATTGGTAAGTTTAAATAAAGATGATTCGTTACCTGCTATGACTGACGAAGAATTAGGCGATAATGATTTATTCTTTGACTTCTTTGATGGGGGAGTTGATGTATAATGGTACTTCTTATTGTTGTAATTGTTGCAATATTAGGCGTAGCAGTAATGTTAATAATGGGTGGAAATAAGTCAAAGGCTCAACAAGAAGCTGACTCTATAAGGACTTATAAAAAGTTATATGCTTTTTTATCGAAAAACTTTATAACTCAAACTGCTATGCTTTCTATTTATAAGAGATTGGCAAATCTTTCTATTTATAGAAAAGAGGAATTATATATAAATACAACTAAATATTTTTGTATATCTTGGGGTGCGGGTGCTGCTCTAATAGGTGTAGGGGTATTTATGTTTAGTGATATGATTTCTGTAACTCTCATTCC
>JAZNOH010000232.1:0-9444 GCA_045580715.1 Clostridia bacterium | reverse complement strand
TAAAAAAATTTTCAAAAAACTATTGACAATTCAAAAATAATGTTGTATAATAATATCGGCTAAAACAATTACCCAGAATATTATTGGTTGATTAACTATTAAAGTTATATTTAATATTGTTAAAAACATCAAAACTATATATGATTATAATATAATATTAACAACCAAAGACAATCTATATTCCCTGAAAATCGACAGCGAGTGAGTTTACTCACTCTAGTATTCTTATACTCTCTTATATACTTATAGGATAGAAGTCGAAAAAGGGGTACAAAAAGTACCCCAAAATGACGCAAGTTTGACAAAAAGGGGTATAAAAAATACCCTTTTTTCACCGCGATAGTGTTTTAGAAAGGAGGTGATATAAATGGATGTGCGTAACAATGACAACAAGGATTATAGATATGAATACACAAAAACTCTGTTAGCGGATTTAGAATCAAAGTATATATATATCCCTCTGTCTGTCATTGTGGATAATGAATTGGATGTTAAAAGAGTTGGCGTGTTGTCATATTTAAGAATACATTGTGGTTTAAATGATGTGGTTGGTTTTACTGTTTCAGATATGATTGAGTGGTGTGGTATGAAGCCAAACAATAGAGAAGGTAAAACTAACGACAAGTTCCTGAGCATTATAAATGATTTAAGCAATGGGGGCTATTTAACATATTTGACCGAGCAAAGCAAAAGCTCCTATATGAAATGTAAATTTAATATGGAATATTATTACGATAAATGCTCAGAGGGATATGCCGTTGTATATTTAGATGAGTTTAAAAAAATAATGGATTATAAAAATTTGCAAGGTAATTCTGTTAATAGTACAACTATACTTCTTGTATTCGCCTATCTTAGAAATAAAATAAGACGGCGACCAAACGAATTAAAACCAGAAGAGAGAACTATCGAAGGTGTACAACAAAGAAAGGAAAGGCTGCCCGACGCATTTGATAGTAATATCTCTGATATTGCAAAAGAATTAGGAATACATAAACAAACTCTTTCAAAGATAATCAATATTCTTGAACAAGAGCTGGGGCTAATTGTAACTGACAGAGCCTATAGAATTAAAACTGACGATAATGAATTCAGAACGCTGCCCACCATCTTCGCCAACGCTTATAAACGAGAAGATAAGTATCTACTAGTTACTGGCGAAGAATACAGCAGAACAGAGATTGAGTTAAAAGCTGAAAATATGAAACAACATTATCAAGGCTATAAGATTGACAAAAGGAAAAGAAAAAAGTGACTTAATAAAAATATGATGAAAGGAGGAAATAACTATGAGTAGAGGATTTTTATTTGGCGATGAATTACTTGAAGATGAGTTTGAAGATGAATTTGAAGAGCAAGGCTCTTGTTTGAATGATATAGACTTTTGTCTCACAGAGATTCATTTCTATCCCCCATTTGATGACAGAAGTTGGACATCGAATGTTGAAGATATAGATGGCGGAGACAACTTTATTAGTTATTGTGCCGAGTTCTTTGGGATGCTAGATGAAGAAGAATATTATGATAACTAATAGTTGATAGTTAATACTATTAAGGTTATAAATGAAATGAATAAATGTTTTAATGGAGATGGTGTAAAATGCTTGATGTTCAAGTACAGATTCTAAGCGTAGATACTGGCGATTTTTATAGCAATCGTGAAGCAATGCTGCATTGGCTAAATCATAAACTTAGAATAGAAAGAAATGAATTAAAGAAAAAAGAGAATGATATTGTAGATAAATTATTCAAGTATGGGATTAACAGGAGTGATTTGGTATCAATTTTAAATTATGAATTTGATTTTGATTCCCTTGACAATGGCTCTGTTTTATCTGAACTTGGAGAAGAATATTGTAAAACAGTAGAATTAATTAAATTAAAAAACAAGAAGATTAAAGAGTCTAAAAATAAATTGCTTAAACTTTTAGCAAACAAAGTAGAGTCTAATGTTATAACAAACGGAACGCATCATATTCGAGAACTAAGAAATCTCAACCCATCTGGAGATAAATGTAATATATACAGGTATGCAAAAGAGCCGTTTAGTGACAAGAAGATTATTTCAGTGTTTGACTCTGCGTTCACAAGAATGATAGGTGCTAAGCAAGATGAGTTAAACGAAGACTTTATGGTTATACAAGTTTTCTACTTTGATATTATTCAAGATTTAATCTATCATGGTTTTACTTATAAGGGCGAAAAGTATATTTACTTTACCTCTTCTGCTGGACAAATCAGAACCAAGAAGACTGTTTTTATAAAAGAATCTGTTTGGAAGAAATACGAAAAAACAATTATGTGTGGATTAACCATTGACTCTATTAATGCTAAGGGTGGTAATAATCCCAACAAACACTTAGCTTATATGGCTTTGACTAATTCTGCTACCGATGTCTGGGAAGAATTTGATATTGATAAAACAATTGTAATTGATGATTTTGAAACGGATGTATATGGTACATATGATTTAGTAGATGATGCTGATTACTCTATTAAAAGGGTGTCTGACTATGTTCCTATTACCCATACTGACGGCGCTGGTATGATGCTCCCCTGTGCTTTTGGAAAGAAGCAGAAAAATCAAATGGTGAGATTGCCTTGGATAAAAGGTCTTTTAGGTGTTTTTGATTTTAGAAAGTTTATAGAGGTTAATAATTGTTCTTCTAAAATAACAGATATATATGGCAAGACATGGGATATTATAGAAGATGATATTCAAGTAATTTTCACAAAGAGTCAAACAAAAATGTGGAAATATTATGATTCTTGGGAACAATACAAGGAATATTATAAATACTATAATTGCACCGCTGGATATACGAACAAGGAAGAGGACAAAATAAAAGATGCCACTATCAACTATCAGATGCTCCAAACTCTCACTGAAGCAAGTGACGATGACATAGATAAAATTATAAACAAATCAAATAATAAATTAAAAAATCTATGTTCTTCGGTGCAATCTATGAAATCTGCTTTTGGTATAACGCCAGATTCTTGCGATGATAATATGACATATTTACAAAGGGCGATTAGTCTATATCCTGATTTGATGAACGATGAGTGGTTAAAGATTATTCTAAGACAAATCAAGGATAGTATGGTAAAAAATTATAAGGCAGGAAGTCTGTCTATTAATGGCAAGTATACATTTTTACTACCTGATTTCTATGCGGCTTGCGAGTATTGGTTTATGAATAATAAAAATCCAAATGGATTGTTAGATGACAAAGAAGTTTTTTGTTGGTTGTTTAGAAAGGCAAAAGAGCTTGATTGTTTAAGAAGCCCTCATTTATATAAAGAGCATGCAATTAGAAATAATGTCGCATGGAATGGTGACAAGGCAAGACAAGGACAAATTAGAGAGTGGTTTATCACCGATGCGGTTTATACCAGTTGTAAAGATTTAATCAGCAAGGTTTTACAGTTTGATGTTGATGGCGACAAATCTCTTGTGGTAGCCGATGAGAATATTGTAAATGTCGCAAAAAATAGTATGAGCGATATTGTTCCTCTTTATTACAATATGAGAAAAGCCTCGCCCATTCAGTTAAACAATAAAACAATTTATGATGGACTTAATGCTGCTTTTATAGGCGGCAACATTGGAATCTATAGTAACAATATATCAAAAATTTGGAATAGCAACATTTTTATAAATGGCTCCACAGAGGAAAAGCAGAATGCCATTGATTTGATTAAGTTGTTATGTATGGAGAATAACTTCGTTATTGACTTTGCAAAAACTTTATACAAGCCAGAAAGACCGACTCATATCCACGATAAAATTACAAGTTTCACAAATAAGAAACTCCCCCACTTCTTTACATACGCAAAAGATAAAACAATTGACCAAGTTGAAGACACCAATAATAGCTTGGTAAACAAATTGGAGTCTATGATAATTAACCCAAGAATTAATTCTCGTAGTATTGGGTTGAAACAAATTGATTATACCAAATTAGTAAAGAATCCCGATATTGAGTGTCGTGTTGTGTTTAACAAAAATGGAAAAATCAATGCAGAATTATCAGACCCTATGATTGTTAGGTATTATGAATTGAACCAGCAATATCATTTCAAAGTCAATATGGAGTGTGCAGAATTAACAAGAGGCGATTTGTTAAGCAATACTCAGTATAAACAAGACCTGTTCTTTAAAAGAATTGCCAATGAAATTCGGTCTGAGCTTTCTCAATTTGGATATAGCGAATCTGAGATTGTTGATATCTTGGTTAAGTTTTTGTATTATGTTAAGCCAAGCAAGCACAAGAGTGTTCTTTGGTTTTGCTATGGCAAACAGATTTTTGAAAATATAGAAAAAAATATAAAGTCAAAAACTAAGGTCGTTCAATGCGTGGATTGTGGTGAGTGGATTGAAATAGGTATGAAGGATACAAAAACTTGTAGATGTGAAAGTTGCACCAAAGAACATAAAAGAGAATTAACTCGTTTAAGAGTTCAAAAGCATAGAACGAAGTCTATGTAACGCTACCAAAATATTATTGTAAACAACCAAGAATTAAGGTTATATATCTTTTTTGTTAATTTTAGAAATAACCTTAAAATAAGGTTGTTTGCGTTTTTACGAAATAGCGCCTATAAGGGAAACGCCCTCGAAAACAAACAGTCTAAAGGTTGCTGGCAGAAAGTACTAATTAGAAACTACAGATAACCTTTAGATATTTTGTTGAAAAATATTATAAAAAAATTTTATGTAAAATTATTTTGAGGTGAATATATGAAAGAACAGATTAAAATAACAAAAGAAAATCTTATAAAAGATATTGCCAAACAAACTAATAAAAGTATAAACGATGTTAAAGATATTTATAATACATTAGAAAATACTATCTTTGACATACTTTCTTCTGTTAGTGCTAATGGAGATATTTCTATTAGATTGTTTGAGGGTATTAGTTTAGAGGGAGTATATGTTCCTGAAAAAACAAAGAAAAATAATTTGACTGGGAAATTAAGTTGTATAAAAAGCAAGATTAAACCCAAGTTTAATATTACCCGCTCGTATTGTGAGAAATTAAACAATTAAACAATTAATAATTTAATATAATCGGTGGAAACGCCGTTTTATATATAGTCGCAGTTGTCTAATAAGATAACTGCGACATTTCTTTTTCATTCATTTTTCTACCTTTCGGCTTGTTGGCTGCCCGTCCTTTGGATTGGCAGCTGATAAAGTTAAGGTTGATATGACGGACGGAAAATTAGCTCAGTAGGTAGAGCACATGACTGTTAATCATGTGGTCGTAGGTTCAAGCCCTTCATTTTCCGCCAACTAAGAAAACACTCGTCGATGTTTGTAAGGGCGTGGTTACGACTCCGCCCTAGTTTAGTAGATGTTGTCTAATGGGGAATTGGCTCAGTTGGGAGAGCACTACCCTTGCAAGGTAGGGGTCATGAGTTAGGATCTCATAATCTCCACCAAGAATAGCGGGATAGTTTTGCGAACTATAGAGAGATGAAAACCTACTCTCCGTTGCCAGTATATCAGCAGTTAGTTGAAGTGTATGAGTGCACCAATCACAATATACTAAGTATATGGTTTCGTAGCTCAGTTGGTTAGAGCGCTGCCCTGTCACGGCAGAGGTCAGGGGTTCAAGTCCCCTCGGAATCGCCAATAAGAAAATCGCAATGGCATCGAGTGGTTTGTATAAACCTTGGGATTCTGAGGTTTTAGTTTGATAGATGTCTTTATATGCTGGTGTGGCTCAATGGCAGAGCAGCTGACTTGTAATCAGCAGGTTGATGGTTCGACTCCGTTCACCAGCTCCATGATGGCGGTGTGTTCATACGCTGTTTTTTATTTTTTTATTGTAAAGGTATGGAGGTTTAAAAAATATGGACGACTTTAAGAAATTGGAGAATCAAAATTTCCATCAATATATTTGGGCGATGGATGAATTGGTTCAATCTGGTAAGTATAAGAATTGGAAAGAAATTACCCCCTTTGTTAACAGGGAATTATTTGGCGATGACGAGTCTCAATACAGAGATGAGTCGGCTTATAGAAAAGCTGTCAAATATGCAAGAGATTTTTATGAAGCTGGTGTATTTGGCGATAACGAAGATGAATATTATAAAAAGTTGCAAATTGAAAAGCGCGAGTTGCAAAAGGTAAAAGTTCAGGTGCAGACTGAGAAATTAGAATATTCACGATGGCTCAGAGAAGAAGCAAGAGATGAGTTGATTACGGAAAAAATTTGTAATGCAATATCCTCCCTCCCCCCTTTGAACATTCCCCAACACATCTCCCCTATTCGCAACACTCGTGCTTATGCGTTGGTTTTTGGTGACGAACATTATGGAGCAGAATTTGAATTAAGGGGATTGTTTGGTGATATTCTTAATGCTTATAGTCCTGAAATTTTTGAAAATAGAATGTGGGAGTTATTCAATCAAACCGTTGAGGTTATTCAAAAAGAAAATATTGATACATTAAATGTTTTTTCTATGGGTGATTTTAGCGACGGTATTTTGAGGACTTCCCAGTTAATGAAATTAAGATACGGGGTCGTTGATGGAACGATTAAATATGCGGACTTTATTAGTAATTGGCTTAACGAACTAACAAAATATGTGCGGGTAAACTATCAATCTACTAACGGCAATCACACTGAACTTCGCATGCTTGGGGCACCAAAAGGAACTTTTGCAGAGGATAATATGGGCAAAGTCGTGGCGGAGTTTATTAAGACAAGATTAAAAGACAATCCGAATTTTACATATACTGAAAATCCTACTGGTTATATATATGCCGAATTAGCAGGTTGCCCCTCATTGGGAATACACGGCGAAGTGAAAAATATGGGCAATGCCATTAAGGAATTTTCTTCTATTTACGGAATTCATATTCAGTATTTGTTTGCTGGTCATTTGCATCATAATAAAGCTGAAGAAGTTGGCGTAAATCAAGAGGTAATTAACATTGGTTCGATTATTGGAATAGACGACTACTCTTTGTCATTAAGAAAGACATCAAATGCTTCGGCTAAGTTATTAGTATTTGAACAGAATAAAGGGAAGGTTTGCGAATATACATTTAAGTTAAATTAAAAGAGGTAAATATATAATGAATATAGAATTATATTGCTGCTATTCTCTCAACCTAAGAGAGTTTCTTCATAAGAATGGTGTGAGATACAAGTTGGCAGCATTGAATCCCAATAGCAAAAGCTTATTTTGGGTTTATGTTAAGAATGAAAAATTAGATAAATTATTGAATGAGTGGTCTGCCAATAAACATAATATGCAGACCGTTTTTTCTAAATAAATGTATTATGTAGAAATATTTTGGAGGTGAGGCTTATGGCTAAAACATCGAAAGCAAAATGTGTTTGCTTTTATTGTGGGAAAGAATATGTTGATACAAATTATTATAAATCTTACAGCAGATTTTTTAGTAATATAGGCAAGGTTCCTTATTGTAAGCAGTGCATAGAAAAGCTCTATCAGCAATATTACGACGAATATACTAATGAAGGTTGTTTAACACCAGAAAAGAATGCCGTTAAACGATTGTGTATGGCTTTTGATATTTATTATAGTGAAGATGCGTTCAATTCCGCTGTGAACAATGCAAAAAAAAGAGAAATGAATATATCTCCTATGGGAGCTTATATGAAAATGATACAACTTTCTCAGTATAAAGGTAAGTCATATGATAATACTGTGTCTGATAGTGAGAAAGAAAAATTTATTGCTAGTGTGTCTAACAGCATATCTGACAGTAGAAAAGCGGACGAAGAAACAATAAGATTCTTTGGAAGCGGATTTACCGATGAAGATTATGAATATTTAAAAAGAGAATATGATGACTGGACTGCGAGACACGAGTGCAATACCAAGGCACAAGAAGAAGTGTTTAAGAGAATCTGTTTCAAACAGCTTGAAATCTTAAAAGCAACTCGAAAGGGTGAAGACACTAAGAATTTAGATGCAACCTTTCAGAACTTGCTCGATACTGCAAGATTACAGCCCAAACAAAACGCTGGAGAGGCAACGGCAGATAATCAAACTCTTGGCACTTTAATTGATAAGTGGGAAAATGAAAGACCGCTACCAGAGATTGATGAAGAATTAAGAGATGTTGATAAAATAGGTCTTTATATAAACATTTTCTTTAAGGGGCATCTCGCCAAAATGATGGGTCTTAAAAACGGATTATCTAGTTTGTATAATAAATATATGAAAAAGTATACCGTTGAAAAACCAGAATATAATAGTGACGAAAACAGTGAGGCTTTGTTTGATGCTATATTTGGGAACACTTCTTTGGATTCTGACGAGGATGACAAGGGGGTGATGTAGCGATGGAAAGAAAGAAATCTGAAAAGCAATTAGCCAATGAAAAATCCGAAAGAATTATGCAAGGCGTTGCTTATTGGGCTAGTTTCTATCGCCATTAGCAAAACCCACAAAGGTTTGTTAAAGATTATTTAAATATCAGTTTAAAATTATTTCAAAAGATATTGTTATACATGATGATGTGTAGCAATTTCTTTATGTATCTAGCTGCGAGGGGTCAAAAATAAAATATAAATATTTTTGTATAAGAGGATTTGGAGGATAGACACCTCCCACCTCTTTTTATTAAATGTAAAAAGAGGTATATAAAATGAAAAAATTATTTAATAAAGAACAAGAAGAGTTTATTGTATCGAATTATTTAACGATGAAATATAGTGACATTGCCAAATCATTAGGCAATTATACTGCAACCCAAATAACTGGTTGGTTAAATAATAATGGATATAAAAAGGGTCATAATTCTATATTTTCAAAAGATGATATTGAATATATAAAGAAAAACTACCTATTAATGACATATGGTGAAATAGCACATAATATTGGATTTACCGAAAAACAAGTTAAAGGTTGGGTAAGTCATAATTGCGATAGAAAAATCAGGAGCTTTAATGACAAATATTTTAGTGAAATAAGAACACCTAATCAAGCGTATTGGTTAGGCTTTATTTATGCGGATGGTTGGATAACCAAAAATGTCATTGGTAGAAGTTATGAATTGGGTATTGAGTTATGTGATATAGACGAACAACAGTTAGTGGATTTTAATAATGAACTAGGTGGTGTTCATAATATAAAACATTCTCATTATGAAAAATATATATGCGATAATGAGAATATGTCTGTAACTGATACTGTGGGTATTAGGATATATTCAAAGCGAATCGTTGAAGATTTAATAAGGCATAATGTATTAGAAAATAAAACCTTAAAATCAGATTATCCAATTGTCAGCGACAATTTGTTTTTCGATTTTTTAAGAGGATATATTGATGGTGATGGATGTATTTATGTGAATCAAAATAAGATATCTTCTTCACAGGTAAACATTACTTCTTCGCATTATGAAATTTTGAATTATGTTAAAAATAAATTGTCTTTATATGGGATTAAATC
>JAZNOH010000231.1:0-4823 GCA_045580715.1 Clostridia bacterium | reverse complement strand
CATTACATATGCTTGCACCAAAGGTTTTTGCTGGGTTAGTTTATCAGCAGCCTTTTTTAATTCATCAGGGTTTTCTGTGTTTAGAGAATATCCCAAAATAAGCTCTGCTATTGCGAATGCATCACGAGGATTATCAAACATCAAGATTTGTCCAGAATACTTTTCATTCCACAAAATATCCCAGTCAATATCAGCTTCTGTAACTGCCTCTTTGTCATATATAATTCCGACTGTTCCCCAGGTATAAGGAACTGAATATTTGTCACCCTCATCATAAGTTGCATTTTTAAAACTGTCCATTATATATTGCGCATTCGGAATTTTACTATAATCAAGAGGTTTTAACATATCCTCTTTAATCATTCTTGAAATCATATAATCGGATGGTATGATTATATCATAATCAGCACCGCCGCCCTTCATTTTTGCATAAAGCTCTTCATTTGTAGCATAGGTTGTGTAGTTAACCTCAATACCTGTCAATGCCTCAAATTCTGCATTGACATTCATCATTTCATCCTCACTTCCGTCAGCTATATATTCTCCCCAGTTATACACATTAATTGAAAGACCGTCTTCTTTAAACTTTTCATAATATGCCTTGTCAGAAACATTAACTGTTGGCTCTGTAATCTTATCAGAGCAACCACTGATTGCCCCCAAACTTAAACACGCTGTCAAAAGCAAACTAATTTTTTTTGTCAATACTATCGCTTCCCTTCCATTATGTTATCTTTCGACTAAGATTTCTTCATTCCTCTTTTTTATATCTCTTTTTTCCAAAATATTTTTAACAACCAAAACTGTCACAACAACAATAAAGATTATAGTTGATAAAGCATTAATTTCAGGACTCACCTTTCTTCTTGTCATTGAATAAATGGTGATAGGTAATGTCTGAGAGTTTGAGCCGCTTGTAAAATAACTGATTACAAAATCATCCAAGGAATAAGCAAAGCTCATTAAAAATCCCGATAAAACTCCAGGCATTATCTCAGGCAGAACAACCTTAAAAAATGCTTTTACAGGATTACAACCCAAGTCCTGTGCTGCCTCATATATATGAGGATTCATCTGTCTTAGCTTCGGCATAACATTCAAAACCACATACGGAACATCAAATGTTATATGAGCAAGCAAAAGCGTTCCCATTCCAAACTCAAAATTCATTCTTGCAGCGAAGAATACGAATAAAAGCATCAGGGATACACCTGTTACGATTTCAGGATTGATAATCGGAATATTGTTGACATTCATCATCAAAGCTCTTGGTAGCTTTCTCATTCTTGAGAAGCCTATTGCTGCCATAGTTCCCAAAATAGTTGAAACAATTGAAGCCACAATAGCAATAAGCAATGTATTTCCCAACGAGGTCATAATAAGCTCATTATTAAAAAGCTTTATATACCAGTCAAAAGTAAATCCCGAAAAAACTGTTTTACTCTTGCTTTCATTAAATGAATAAACTATTAAAACAAAAATCGGTGCATAAAGAAAAAGAAATAAAAGAGCAAGATATAATTTTGATATTTTTTTCATATTCTGCACCTCCTACATCAACACCTTGTCATCATCAGCATCAAACTGATTCATAACAGTCATAATAATTAAAACTATAACCATAAGCACCAGCGAAATTGCTGAACCAAGGTTTGGATTATAGGAATTTCCCAAAAACTGCATTTCTATAAGGTCACCGATTAAAAGCTGTGAGCCTCCGCCAAGCATTCTTGAGATTATAAAAGTTGAAATTGCAGGCACAAATACCATTGTTATTCCAGAGGTTATACCAGGAATACTAAGCGGCATAACAACTTTGAACAATGTTTTTGTTCCATTGCATCCCAAATCGTGTGCTGCCTCCAACACACTCTTATCAATTTTCACCATTACAGTGTATAACGGCAATATCATATACGGAAGATAGTTATAAACCATTCCCAAAACAACTGCACCCTGTGTATTTAGCATTTTTATTGAGTCTATCCCAAAAAGTCCCAAAAAAGAATTTATCAGTCCGTTGTTCCCCAATATAGTCATCCATGCATATGTTCTTAATAAAAAGTTCATCCACATAGGAAGCATAACCAGCATCAACAGCGTGCTTTGAGCGTTTGCACTTGTTCTCGAAAGAATATATGCTGCAGGATATGCAATCACAAGACAGATAACTGTTGCAATAGCTGCAAGCCATATCGAACGGACAAATATATTTGCATACTGCCAGACATTCTTGATATTTTCCAAGGTGAACACGCCATCCGCAGTTGTCATAGCAAAATATGCAACCATAGCAAGTGGAACAATAATAAAAACAATCATCCATACTATATAAGGTGCCGCTATCAGCTTTTGCAAAAGAGAACGGTGTGTATGAGTATTTTCATTCAATCTGTCCGCCCCCTTTATTCAGTTGTCTTTTTCATAATATGAATATCAAATGGGTCAACATCCATTCCGATAACTGCGCCTTGTTCTGCTGCCTTAGTTGAATGAATGAGCCAGTTAAAATTATCAGAATGCACAAGCATCTCATAATGCACACCCTTAAAGGTTACTGTTTCAACTGTACCAGAAAGTCTTGCATTATCTGCGGGTATAATATGTATATCTTCAGGACGGATAACAACATCAACTTCTTCATTTGGCAAAAATCCCTTGTCAACACATTCGAATTCGTGCCCAAATATATTAACAAGACAGTCCTTTAACATAATTCCGTCTATTATATTACTCTCACCGATAAAATCAGCCACAAAGGCGTTCACAGGCTCGTTGTAAATATCCTGAGGAGTGCCTATTTGCTGAATAACACCGTTATTCATAACCACAACAGTGTCACTCATTGTAAGTGCCTCTTCCTGATCGTGAGTTACATATATAAATGTAATTTCAAGGCTCTGTTGGATTTTTTTCAGCTCGATTTGCATTTCTTTACGAAGCTTTAAATCTAATGCACCCAAAGGCTCATCAAGTAAAAGCACCTTTGGACGATTGATAAGCGCTCTTGCAATGGCAACTCTTTGTTGCTGACCACCTGATAGTCTCTGCACAGAACGGTTTTCAAATCCCACAAGATTGACAAGCTTTAACATTTCAAAAACTCTTTCTTTTATTTCCTTTTCATTGAGTTTTTTTACTCTTAATCCAAAAGCTATATTATCGTAAACATTCAAATGAGGAAAGAGTGCATATCTTTGGAACACAGTGTTGATGTTTCTTTTATGTGGAGGAATATTATTCATTTTCTTCCCATCAAAAATAACATCACCTAAATCAGGCTCCAAAAATCCACCAATAATACGCAAAGTAGTTGTCTTTCCACAACCCGATGGGCCAAGCAAAGTAACAAATTCCTTATCGAAAATGTCCAAATTAATATTGTTTAGTATCTGTTCTCCCTCAAATGATAAGCATATGTTATCAAGACTGACAATTTTCCCCAACTTTCTACCTCCAATTCAATGTAAAACTGCTTGTCCATATTGTAGGAACAAGCCGATGGTATCTCAAAAAAGTGAGAATTACCCTATCATAAAAACTTTATACTAATTTGACAAAAAAGTCAATAGTTTTTAATAAAAAAGTACTTGTAAAGTTCTACAAAAAAAATACTCGTATTAAACCTTTCATTTTGGCAATAATATAATTATTCTCCAAAGCCTGTTAATCAAAAATTATGTGTACATATTATAAAGGGGGTTTTTTATGTGATTAACAAGGTTGATATATGCGGAGTAAACACCTCAAAGCTACCTGTCATACCCAGAGAAAAGAAAGAGGAATTGTTCTTAAAAATAAAATCAGGGGATAATGTGGCAAGAGAGGAATTTGTAGAAGGAAACCTAAGACTTGTTTTAAGTGTTATTCAAAGATTTAATAACAGAGGAGAAAATATCGATGATTTGTTTCAGGTTGGGTGTATAGGTCTTATTAAAGCAATAGACAACTTCGATTTGTCACAAAATGTTCAATTTTCCACCTATGCTGTACCTATGATAATAGGCGAAATCAGGAGATATTTAAGAGATAATAACGCAATAAGAGTAAGCCGTTCCCTAAAGGATATTGCATATAAGGCACTTTACGTTAAGGAAAAGCTTGTTAACAAAAATTCCAAAGAGCCGACCGTTGCAGAAATCGCAAAGGAAATGGATTTACCCAAAGAGGATGTTGTTTTTGCACTTGATGCAATTTGCGACCCTGTTAGCCTTTATGAGCCTGTATATCACGATGGTGGAGAGGCAATCTATGTTATGGATCAGGTTAAGGATACAAAAAATACCGATGAAAACTGGCTTGAGAATATTGCTATATCAGAGGCAATGAAGAGATTAAACGAAAGAGAAAAAAATATTTTGAATATGCGATTTTTTGAAGGTAAAACCCAGATGGAAATTGCAGACGAAATAGGAATTTCACAGGCACAGGTGTCGCGACTTGAAAAGTCGGCACTAAAAAATATGCGAAAATATGTGTAATTTTTATACTATAGAAAGACAAATTCCCCTTTATAAAACGGGATTTTCAAGGGCAGAGCCCTTGAAGCGTTTGAAGGGGTGCAGGGGGAGATCGCATCCCCCGCTGGGGTTTGGGGCGAAGCTCCCAAGACTTTTGGTTCTTTTAGTCATAAAAGAACACATAAAAAATGTGACAATTCAAACTACAGCACTAAAAAACAATAATATGCAAATTTTTAACTTTTATGTCCTTTTGATGTCAAAAGGACTAAAACCATTTAAGAGGGAGTTCCCTCTTAAAAAACACCCCAGATGCATGCTCGCCGGAGTGCATTAACAATGCACAAGCGAGCTGTTAACGAG
>JAZNOH010000230.1:0-3585 GCA_045580715.1 Clostridia bacterium | reverse complement strand
GACTTTCAAGAGATATACAATATGGAGAGTGGAAATCTAATACAGTATTTTCTAAATGGGGGAAATCATAAAGACTTGAATTTTGAAAAATATTCTCATTCGAGAAATATGAAACAGCCTGAAATATATACAAGGATATTGCCTTATGCATCATTCAAAGAAAATCCTAAACCACCAAAGAGTTATTATGATGATGAGGAGTATATAATTCAAAATTTATACAACGGATATTGTGACCGAGACGGATTTATTCAGCAGGAATATGAGATAGTGAAAAAGAGAAAGGGAGTTGATGCAGATGATTGTGAAATGTCCTGTATGCGGAACTAAATGCAGGGAGTATGGCAATGGGAGGTATAAGGCGAATAATGGACAGTATTATAAATACATATTGTCAAGATGTGAGGAACATGGGGAATTTACAATCAGCATCCCTGATGTTGCTCCTGTTGTGATGCCTAAAAAGAAGAGAAGGAACGGATATTATGATTGATAAAAAGGTGAAACAGTGACAAAGGGGAGATAAAATTGGGTAAAGTATCAGAATGGGTTTTGAGGATGCAGGGTTTAATTAAGAACTGGGATTCGATGAGGCTCTGGACTAAGAACGAATGCGATTACGGTATTAATAACTTCTGCAATGGCAGAGCAAATAATACAGGTATTGGAAAAAGGGATAAAAAGAATGAGGACCGAGAACCCTGCAATTATTTTATAAATGGTGTGTGTACAAAAAAGAAAGGATGAAAGTAATGAGACAGATTGTTAAGGTGAAAGAAAGAAATAAAAAACTTCAAAATCAAGTTATAGGGTTAAGGGATTTATTAAAACACAGAGACGAGCAAGCAAGGGAACTTAGGAAAGAGTTGGAAATACATAGACAGGGCTATGATGAACTGATGAAAATTGTCAGTGGTTGGTTTGCGCTGCTTCTTGAAGAAAAAGGTGGAAGAATAGAAGTTGATAAAAACGAGTTGGCAGAGCTTATGAAAAAGCATAAATACAAAGTTACTGTTGAGGGTGATAAAATTATAATTTCAGAGAGTGCCGAATAGGCATTCTTTTTTTATAAAAGCAGAAAGTAGTTGACAATAAGAAAATTTGTGATAAAATAATAATATGAATCGCAGACAAGTAAATATTTTAAAGAAAACCGAAAATGCCTATGGTGTGTATTCGGTTTTTTTATTTGTTATAATGTATTCTCGCGCACGCGTTATAAACATAAGAATTTAAAATTTTAAAAATTACTAAAAATTACCGAAAAAAGGAGGGGGAATGATGCTGAAAGGTAAACAGTTAAAAGCTTTGGAGAAGTTGGTTTCAGGGGACTATGAGAGTTATGACAAATTAGCTGATGAGTTGAAAATATCGCATAAGACATTATATAACTGGCGACATGAAGAAGAATTTGTAGCAGAACTTGAAAGGCGAATTAACATAAAAATTGGTGGAATTGCCCCAAGAGCTTTGAGGAGAGTTGAGAAGATAATTGATTCAAAGAATGAAGAAGTTGCATTAAGGGCCTGCAGGGATGTTTTAGACAGAGCAGGCTATAAGGCAACAGAAAAAGTTTCGGTTGATGGTGAGCTGAATACCGGAGTAGTGTTAATGCCTCCGATAATGACTGACTTAATTCCTCCTAATGACGAAGATAATGAATAATGTGATATGGACTCCTCAACCAAAGCAATTTGAATTTATGCAAAGACCAGAAGATGAAGCTCTATATGGTGGAAGTGCAGGAGGAGGAAAAAGTGATGCATTGGTCATGGAGGGTACAAGGCAGGTGCATATACCTCATTACAAGGGTTTAATTCTGCGTAAGACATATCCTCAGTTGACAGAGTTGATAGAAAAGTCTCAGAAGTATTATCCAAAGGCTTTTCCAAAGGCAAGGTATAATGATTCAAAGCATACATGGTATTTCCCAAGTGGTGCTAAAATTGTGTTTGGTTCAATGCAGCATAGCAAGGATAAACAGAAATATCAAGGTAAGGCTTATGACTTTATTGCATTTGATGAGTTGACACACTTTACATACGAAGAGTATATATATCTTTCTTCTCGTAATCGTGCCAATGGTGAGGGTACAAGAGTTTATATGAGAGCAACAGCCAATCCGGGTGGTATAGGACATGGATGGGTAAAAGAGAGATTTATAACAGCAGCAGAACCTATGACAACTATATGGGAAACTGTAAAAATTAATTATAAGGGTAAGACAGAGACGAGGCACAGGTCAAGGATATTCGTTCCTTCATCAGTATTTGATAACAAGATATTGCTTGAGAATGACCCTGATTATTTGACAAGACTTGCATCACTGCCTGAAGCAGAAAGAAAAGCTCTGCTATATGGAGATTGGGACAGTTATAGTGGACAATACTTTGCAGAATGGAGAAATAACCCTGAACATTATATAGACAGAATAAACACTCATGTTATTGAGCCTTTTAACATCAACGACACATTCAGAGTATATCGTTCACTTGACTGGGGATATGCAAAACCATTTTCTGTTATGTGGTATGCAGTTGACTATGACGGAAGAGCTTATGTGATTTTAGAATATTATGGTTGTATGTCAGGAGAGCCTGATGTTGGTGTTAAGATGACACCTGAAGAAGTGTTTACTGAGGTTAAAAGAATTGAGAAAGAGCATCCATGGTTAAAGGATAAGGATATTCGAGGGGTGGCTGACCCTGCAATTTGGAACAAGGAGACAGGAATTTCAGTTGCAGAGGTTGGAGAAAAGTTTGGTATTTACTTTGACAAGGGTGATAACAAAAGAGTAGCTGGTTGGTTACAGGTACATGAAAGATTAAGGTTTGATGAAAACGGTATTCCAATGCTATATATTTTCAAAAACTGCAAGAACTTAATCAGAACATTGCCACTTTTACAGTATGACGAACATAAGGTTGAGGATGTGAACACCAAACAAGAAGACCATGCAGCAGATAGTTTGAGATACTTCTGCAACATGATTCCATTGAAACCACAGAAAGCAGTTCACAAAGAGGCAAAACCGTATAATCCACTTGATGATGATAACACAACGCAGAAATACGATTATTATATTAAATATATTTGAGGTGAGATATGAAAATATTGGAAAAACTCAACGAAAAAACCGCAGGAATGAATTCGGGTGGTAAAGTCATTACTGAAAAGGAAATTGCGAAAGCACACGAGCTTTTGAAGAAATATAAGGACGGTAAGACTAACCTTGAGGCGCGAATTATATCCGATGAAGATTATTATAAGCTCCAATATCAAAGGGACAGAGAAAAAGAAAAGAAGAAACCATCAACAGCGTGGCTTTTGAATTCAATTTTAAACAAACATGCAGACTTGATGGATAACTACCCTGAGGCCATATGCTTACCAAGAGAAAGGCAGGATGAAGAAGATGCTAAGATCCTATCGTCTATTATGCCGGTTATCTTGGAATACAACGATTATGAAAATACATTTTCAAAGGCTTCTTGGTATTTTATTAAGCATGGTGTTTGTGCTCAAGGGGTATTTTGGGATAATTCAAAGGAAAATGGATTAGGAGATATATCAATAAAGAATGTT
>JAZNOH010000229.1:0-10268 GCA_045580715.1 Clostridia bacterium | reverse complement strand
ATGGCATTTTTGAAAGGATTGAAAATTAATGTTAATAACTCAAGCGCCTAAGGGCACTGAAGATTTGTTGCCACAAGATAGTTACAAGTGGCAATACCTTGAAGAGAAATTTAAAAAGGTTTGTGATTGTTACGGATATAAGGAAATTCGTGTTCCAACCTTTGAACATACAGAATTATTTGAAAGAGGAGTTGGGGATACAACCGATGTAGTTCAAAAGCAGATGTATACCTTTAATGATAAAGGAAACAGAAGCATAACACTTCGTCCTGAGGGAACTGCATCTGTTGCAAGAGCATTTCTTCAACATAACCTTTATGCAGAAGCTCTTCCTTTTAAAGCGTTTTACAATGTACCTTGTTTCAGATATGAGAATAAGCAAAAGGGAAGATTAAGAGAGTTTCATCAATTTGGTATTGAAGCATTTGGTGCCCAGAGTGCAACAATGGATGCAGAGGTAATCTCTCTTGCAATAACATTTTTAAAATCTGTTGGATTGAATGATTTATCTGTAAATATAAATTCAATAGGTTGTCCTGAATGCAGAACTGCTTATAGCAAAGCATTACAGGAATTCTTAAAACCTAAATATGATGAGTTGTGTGAAACCTGTAAAAGCAGATATGAGAGAAATCCATTGAGAATTTTAGATTGTAAATCAGAAATTTGCCAGGATTTGATTAAAAATGCACCATCCTTGTTAGACTATATATGTGATGATTGCAGAAATCATTTTGAACAGTTCAAGAGTTGTCTTGACTCAATGAATATTTTATATAATGTCGATTCTGGTATAGTAAGAGGTCTTGATTATTATACTAAAAATGTGTTTGAAATAATAAGTGGTGAATTTACCGTTTGCGGTGGTGGAAGATACGACGGTCTTGTTGAAGAATTGGGTGGTAAACCAATGCCTGCTGTCGGGTTTGGATTAGGAATCGAAAGACTTTTGTTAAGACTTATGGATAATGGAATCCAAATTCCAACACCACAACCACACAAATTGTTTATTATATCACTTGGAGATAAAGCAGTATTAAAAACTCAGGGAATTGTTTTTGATTTAAGACAAAAAGGTATTAGTGTAGAAACAGACCATATGGAAAGAGGACTAAGAGCAAGCATGAAATATGCAGATAAGATTAAGGCTCAATACACTTTAGTCCTTGGTGACAATGAAATTGAATCTGGCTATGCAGATATTAAAAATATGGAGAATGGGGAACAAACAAAGATAGAGATTTCCAAGCTATACGATTTTTTAAGATAAGGGGAAGAATATTATGGATACAATGAAAGGATTGAAAAGAACAAACTATTGTGGAGATACACAAGTTATTGGTTCAACAGTTGTAGTTGGTGGATATGTTCAGAAAATAAGAGATATAGGTAATTTAATCTTTATTGATTTAAGAGACAGAACAGGTATCGTTCAGCTTGCTTTTGATGATAACACAGATAGAGAAATATTTGAAAAAGCAAAATCCTGCAGAAGTGAATATGCGATTATGGCCAAGGGTGTTGTCAGAGAAAGAGAAAGTATTAATAAAGAAATTAAAACGGGAAATATTGAAATATTTGTTGACGATTTAAGAATTTTAGCAAAAGCTCAGACACCTCCGTTTGAAATTGTTAATGATACAAATGTTAATGAAGAGCTGCGTTTAAAGTATCGTTATCTTGATTTAAGAAGAAATGTTTTGCAAAATAATATTATAATGCGTTCTGAGATTGCTAAGGCTGCAAGAGATTATTTTCACGACAATGGTTTTATTGAAATTGAAACACCTATGATGATGAAATCAACTCCTGAGGGAGCAAGAGATTATGTTGTTCCATCAAGAATTCACCATGGTAAATTTTATGCCCTGCCTCAATCACCACAAATTTATAAGCAATTATTAATGATATCAGGTTTTGACAGATATATTCAACTTGCCAGATGTTTTAGAGACGAGGACTTAAGAGCTGACAGACAACCTGAATTCACACAAATAGATATGGAAATGTCGTTTGTTGATGTTGAAGATATATTGGAAATTGGAGAAGGGTTCATTAAATATTTATTTAAAACTGTTTTAGATACTGAAATAGAAACACCACTACCAAGACTAACATATAAAGAGGCAATGGAACGCTATGGTTCTGATAAGCCTGATACTCGTTTTGGAATGGAAATTCAGAATATATCAGAAGCTGTTAAGGATAGTGAGTTTGTTGTATTTAAATCTGCACTTGATGAAGGTGGCTCAGTCAGAGCTATTGTTCTTCCGAATGCTGCTGAGGTTTATACAAGAAAAGAAATTGATAAGCTTGTTGAATTTTCAAAGGGAATAGGAGCTAAAGGACTTGCATATGTTCGTTGGATTGATGATGAACCAAATGCGAGCTTCAAAAAGTTCTTTACTGACGAAGAATTAGCATCATTATTAAATACATTAGGAGCTAAAAAAGGCGATGTTGTTCTGATAGTTGCCGATAAGGACAGAGTAACATTACCAGTTTTGGGTGCTCTCCGTTTGCAAACTGCAAAGCGTCTTGATATTATTCCAAAGGCTTGGAATTTCTTATGGATTACAGATTTTCCATTCTTTGAGTATGATGATGAATCAAATTCCTGGGTTGCTATGCACCATCCATTCACAATGCCTAAGGATGAATGCATTCAATATTTAGATAATGCACCTGAAAAGGTCATTGCAAAAGCTTATGACCTTGTTCTAAATGGTATAGAATTATCAAGTGGTTCTATAAGAATAAATGATTATGAATTACAACAGAAAATGTTTGAATCACTTGGTTTAACTCCTGAGGAAATTGAAGCTAAATTTGGATTTTTAGTTGAAGCATATAAATATGCTGCTGCTCCTCATGGGGGAATGGGAATAGGACTTGACCGACTTGCGATGTTAATGGCAGGATGTGATAGTTTGAGAGATGTTACAGCATTCCCTAAAGTTCAAAATGCTTCCGAGCTTATGTCACAGGCTCCGGGCACTATTGATGAAAAACAACTTGAAGAACTTTCAATCGCTATTGTTAATAATGAAAACGAATAAGACGGATTATTAATATGGCATAAAAGAACGCCGTCACTGGCGTTCTTTTGCATATTTCACATTAAATTATAATCTCACATATTATAATGTGAGGTGATATCTATGCGGTTTGGATTGTCTAAAAGACAAGTGGTAAAATATAAATATCGACATATTGTATATAAAATTTATTTTTACATAATATTTTTATTATCTCTTGCATTTATGACATATGTGATATATATGCTTGAATTTGCCTTTTTAAATTCGTTTGCTCCATATGCAATAAATATTGGTTCTGATGCTATAAATTACACCGTTGCTGATTATTTCAGCGATAATTTCTATGATTATGCAGATTTTGTGGAATTATCGTACAATTCGGATAATGCTATCACTTCATTGCAAACAAATTCAGTGTTAATGAATAGGGTTAAAGCAGAATTATCAATCCAATTGCAAAAAGAACTTGAAGAATACAAATCAGAAATTATTTCAATTCCTATTGGAAATATATCTGATAATATTATATTTCACGGTATTGGACCTATGATTGATATTAAGGTGAACTCTGCAGAAATAACGGACCTTGTCTTTAATGATGAGTTTGAATCAGTTGGAATTAATCAGGTCAGGCATAAAATTTTTATAGAAGCATATGTAACTATTTCGATAAGCTGTGCAACTGTAACTCGCTCTGAGGTGGTGCATGACATTATTCCTGTTGCAGAAACTATTATTGTTGGCGATGTTCCGAACTATTTTAGTGAAAATGGGGGACTACAGGTTTTAGCTGAAGATAAGGAGGATTAATAACTTGGATAAAGCAAAAAAAAGAATAGATGAACTAACCGAGCTTTTGGAATATCATTCAAGAAAATATTATGTTGAAGATAATCCTGAAATTTCTGATTTTGAATATGATAAAATGATGGTTGAGCTTGAAGAATTAGAAAAAGAATATCCTCAGTTTGCATCCGATATATCTCCTACAAAATCAGTTGGTGGTGCAGTTTTATCAAAATTTGATACTGTCAGACACGAGGTTAGAATGGAAAGCTTACAGGATGCTTTTAATAAAGAAGAAATACAGGAATTTGATAAAAGAGTATCATCTCAAGTTTCAGATTATTCATATGTTGTTGAACACAAAATTGATGGATTATCAGTTTCATTAGAATATGTGGACGGACAGTTTAAAAGAGGGTCAACAAGAGGCGATGGAAATGTTGGAGAAGATGTCTCTGAAAACTTAAAAACAATTAAATCCATACCTATGAGATTAAAGGATAAGATTCCTTTCTTAGAGGTTCGTGGTGAAGTTTTTATGTCAAGGGATAATTTTATAAAGCTAAACGAAACTCGTGAAGCTTTAGAAGAGCCTCTATTTGCAAATCCGAGAAATGCTGCAGCAGGTTCTCTTCGTCAGCTTGACTCTAAAATTACTGCAAAAAGAAATCTTGATATATTTATATTTAATATACAAAGCATTGATGGTGTTGAATTTTCAAATCATTTAGAATCATTAAAATTCTTAAGAGAGCAAGGATTTAAAGTAATCGAAAACAATGTTGAATATAAAACAATCGAAGATGCTTATAAAAGAGTATTAGAAATTGGGGAACAGAGGGGAGAGCTGTATTTCGATATAGATGGCGCAGTTATAAAAGTTAATGACTTTAATCTAAGAAAAGAATTAGGCTCAACCTCTAAATATCCTAAATGGGCAATAGCATATAAGTTTCCTGCAGAAAAGCAAAAAACTAAAATAGAAAATATTTTAATTCAAATTGGCAGAACAGGTGTCTTAACACCACTTGCTGTTTTAACACCTGTCAGGATTGCAGGCTCATTGGTTTCACGTGCAACGCTCCATAATCTTGATTATATAGTCGAAAAAGATATTAAAATAGGGGATACTGTTATAATTCAAAAGGCGGGAGATATTATACCTGAGGTGGTTGAGGTTGTTGCAAGTGAGCGAGATGGAACACAAACTGAATTTAAAATGCCTGAAAAATGTCCTGAATGTGGTGCATTGGTTGTGAGAGAGGATGGAGAAGCAGCTCATAGGTGTACAGGCATAAATTGTCCTGCTCAAAGGCTTAGAAATATAATTCATTTTGTTTCAAGGGATGCCATGGATATTGACGGCTTAGGTCCATCAATTATTGAACAAATGATTGAAAGAAATATGATTTCAAATGCGGCAGATTTATATAAACTATCATTAGAATCAATATCACAAATGGATAAAATGGGAGAAAAATCTGCGAAAAATTTGTTAAACTCTCTTAATAAATCAAAGTCTAATCCATTATATAGATTAATATATGCGTTGGGTATCAGACATATTGGTGAAAAAGCTGCAAAGATTTTAGCAAAAAAATATAAAACAATAGATGCATTGATTAACACATCAATAGAAGAGCTTACCAAAATAGAAGATATTGGAAATGTGATGGCACAAAGTATTACTGAGTTTTTTGCTCAAGAACAAAATTTAGAATTAATAGAAAATCTAAGAAATTCAGGCATTAATATGGTTGATGAACAAGAAGAAATGACAGATTCAAGATTTATAGGAAAGACATTTGTTTTAACAGGAACATTATCACAATTCACAAGAAAAGAAGCAAGTGATATCATCGAAGGTTTTGGTGGAAAAACCTCCTCAAGTGTATCAAAAAATATAGATTTTGTTCTTGCGGGAGAAGAAGCAGGAAGTAAACTTGATAAAGCAAATAAGCTTGGAATTAATGTCATTACAGAAGAAGAATTTAAAAATATGATTGGGTGAAGTTATGATTTTGAAAAAAGCAGAAGAAATTAGTGATAAGTTAATACAAATCAGGAGAGAATTGCATCAAATTCCTGAATTGGAATTTGATGTGTTTGAAACTGCGGAATATATAGAAAAGCAGTTGGATGTGTTGGGTATTGAACATTATAGACTTGCAAAAACAGGTATTGTTGGCGTTATAAGAGGCAAAAATGATGATAAAACACTTTTAGTTCGTGAAGATATCGATGCTTTGCCTATTACTGAATTAAATGATATAGCATATAAATCTAAAAATATTGGTAAAATGCATGCCTGCGGTCATGATGCTCACGCAACATGTCTGATTGGAATGTGTATGATACTAAAAGAAATGAAGCTAAATGGCACTGTTAAGGTTGTTTTTCAACCAGCTGAAGAAGGTGATGGGGGAGCATTGCCAATGATTAAAGAGGGTGTAATGTCTAATCCGAATGTGACGGCTGCTGTATCATTACATGTTGAACCATTGGCAAAAGTGGGAACATTATTACTAAGAGATGGGGCAATAGCAGCATCTCCTGATGAATTTTCAATTATTATAAATGGGGTAGGGGGGCACGGTGCTTGCCCAAAGGATTGCAATAATCCAATTATTCCTGCTACAGCACTTATTTCAGATTTAAAAACAATTGTAAAAGATAATTACCTTAGTGAAGCTGAGTGCGTTCTTTCAGTTTGTTCTATAAATGGTGGAAATTCATGTAATGTAATTCCTGATTGTGTTAAAATTACAGGAACTGTAAGGTCATTATCAGAAGACATTCGCACAAAAATTGAAAAACTTATAAACGATAAAATAGATTATATTGCAAAAAAATTTAATTGTACCTATGATTATGAATTTAAAAGGTTATTTCCGCCATTAATAAATGATAAAAAGATTAATGATTTAGTTGTTGGCGCTTCTAAAAAGATTAAGATGTTTGATAAAATTGAATATCTTGAAAACTCTCCTATGCTTGGGGATGACTTTGCATATTTTGCTCAGCGTGTTCCATCATCTTATTTTAAACTTGGAGTTGGAAATGACAAAATTAATAACCCTCTTCACAGTCCATATTTCAACATAGATGAGAAATCTCTATCGCTTGGAGCAGCTATTTTAGCACAAATTGCAGTGGATTATTTAGAAAATGAATAAAGAATATTTTATAAAAACACCTAATATTCCAACAGGTAAAGTGAGTTGTGTTTTAGTTGATTACAGAATAAATAAAACATCAGAAAATGCCTTAAAAAATCGAGGAATAAAAGTATTAAAAACTGCAAAATTAAATAGTCTTTATGAATCAGTAGACGGGCATCCTGATATGCAGATACATCATTTGGGTAATAATTTATTTGCATGTGAAGAGACGCTTCTCTCATATTACCAGAATTTAATCCCTGATGCAGAAATTCTGCCAGGAGTAAAACTTTGTGAGAAATATCCGTATGATATTGCATTCAATGCCTGCAGAGTTGGAAATTTTCTTTTCCATAATTTAAATTTCACTGATTGTAGGATACTTGAATATTATAAAACAAATGGTGTAAAATTAATAAATGTAAAACAGGGATATTCAAAATGCTCTGTTTGTGTTATTAATGAAAAAACTATTATAACATCAGATATTAAAATGTCTGAAAAAGCTAAAGAAAATGGCTTAGATGCACTGTTTTATGATAATACTCAAATAATCTTAAAAAATCTTTCTAAAGGCTTTGTTGGTGGAATATCCGGTTTGATTGATAAAAATATACTTGCAATAAATGGAAATATTAAAAAATTAGATAACAACAAAAGATTGTTAGATTTTTGTCAAAATCACCATGTAAGTATTTTATCATTATATGATGGAATTCCTGAGGATATTGGGAGTATTTTGCCTATAAAACAGCTCTGATGTTATAAATCTCATATTGGAGGGAGAATTATAATGATCGAGTATAAATCAAACCTTTTAAATAAAAATTATGAAAATAAAGAATATTCTGAATTAATTGATTTTATTACATTATATATTAATATGCAAGAAGCATTAATAGATAATATTTCAATATCTGTTATAGATAATAAATATGTGATAAGAGATAAAGATAAAAATGTATTATTAAATTTAATTGAATATGATGATGCGTTATTAGATGTCGTGGTGACATTAGCACCAAAGAAAATTGAAATTTATAATATTTTAACTTTTAAAAACAGAGAACTTATTAAAACAGTTAGTAATATATTTAAAGAACGAGTAGACATATATAATGATGATTTAAGAATATAGCCTATTTCGACAATTATTACACTTCCAAGTTTTATAAAGAGCAATTTATAAAACTTAGAAGTTTTGCGTTATTATACCCTATGTCGAAAAAAATGAGCAGAAAATTGCTTTCTACTCATTTTTATCAAATATACTTTCAACATTTTCATATTTTGATAATCGTTCTTCTAATTCCTCTATATAATACTCATAGTCAATTATTTTGTTTTTTAACAGATTAACTTCTTCTTCGGAATTATCCCTGTAAAAAAACTTGTGATCAACATCATCTGGCAAAGTAATAAAATAAATTAAAAGTAAAACGATTGTAACTGCAAGAATAAGAAACGCACTTCTTTTCATCATTTCCTTTATTTTTTCTTTTCTAACTCTATCATATATAATGTTCTGCCCTCTTCTCTCCATTTCTGATGATGGATCACGATGTTTTGATCTTCCGTGATGATGATGGTGGTGATGGTTATGTTTTGAATGAGATGATTTAGATTTTTTTTCTTTATTAGCTTCTGTATAATTCATTAATGTAAACCTCTTTATCTTTTTTTAATATTGTATCATATTTTTTGTAGAAAATAAATATAAAAATTGATTTTTTACCTTTTTTTCAGTAATTTTTTCTATTGCAAGTGCATATAGTTGCAATTGTTGGCGATATTTTTTCTTAATTTCCTCTAAATCTTCATAAAAATCTGTTTTGTAATCAACCAAAACTATTTCATCGCCTTCGTAAAAATAACAATCAATTATACCCTGGAGTATAACTTTTTCATCGGATTGTATGTCCATAATATCACTTATGTTAATTTCTATTTCAAACGGAGCTTCTTTATACACTTTTTCGCTTTTTAAAATTCTCTTTCCTATTTCACTTTTGTAAAAATCAACTATTAGTGATGGAGAAACAGAATTAGCTTCATTTTGAGTTAGTTCTTCATTATTAACAAGCTCGTTTATAAATTGTTGAACATCTTCATATGAAACATCATCTTCTGGGTTATATTTTTGCATAATATAATGAATAACAGTTCCCCTTTGAACTCCGTTTAACTCTGAATTTTCACTTAAAAATTCAGGTTTCTTCACTAAATCATTAATTGTATTCTTCCCAATTTGATTAACTGCTGTGACCGATATTTTTGCAGGAATTTGCGTAGAGATTTGATATTTATATTCGTTATTTGAAATTATAATATTAGTATCATTTTCTTCATTTGAGTCAAATATTTCTGCGTTATATAATAAATCTGTTTTTTTGACATCTGAATATGGTATTATCTGAAAATTCCAGTTTATATTGTCAAACATCGCAATAGGAGCAATCCAGTCAATAAATCTGTTAACTGATGAAGCTATTAATTTATTTATTACACCATTCGAATCGCACATATTCTCCCATTTATTAAGTTCAACAGGAGATTCTGCCTCAAATTCCTGACTATTTTTTCGTTTGCAGACTCCGGTGACAAAAAGCTTTTCTTTAGCCCTTGTCATTCCTACATATAGCTTTCTAACTTCTTCAGATATTGATTCTTTTGAAATCTTTAACGATATTGCATTTTTTTGTAGGGTTCTTTCGTGGTAACTTTCCTCTAAATTAACAAAATCAGAACCAATTCCTAAATCTTTGTGAAACAAGATTTTTCCTCTTGAATCAATAGTCTGAAATTTTTTGGATGTACCAGCTAAAAAAACAACAGGAAATTCAAGTCCTTTACTCTTATGAATTGTCATAAGACGGACCACATCACTATTTTCCCCAAGGGATACAGCTGAGGATAGGTCCTCTTCCCTCTTTTGTAATTTGTTTATATATCTTATAAAATTAAATAATCCCTTATATCCTGACTCTTCATACATCCTTGCTCTTATGAATAAAAGTCTTAGATTGGCTACAGCATCTTCTCCAAAAACAGCCTCACAAAAAGAATATAAGCCTGTCTCTTCATATAATGTCCAAATAAGCTTATCACATGGCATAATTTTCTTGTATTCGTGCCATTTTTTTATATCATTTCCTCCTATGTCACATTGTAAATTAAAACATTCTGTCTTGTAAGCTGCGCTACTGCTTCATCCCATGCCTCTGTTGTATTGGACTGATCCCAGTTCAGTTCGCCAAAAACAATCTGGTATGGTACATCA
>JAZNOH010000228.1:0-9081 GCA_045580715.1 Clostridia bacterium | reverse complement strand
CGCGAGCATGCATCGGGGAAATTTTCAAGAGGGAACTCCCTCTTGAATGGCTTTTCGTTCTTTTGTCCACACAAAAGGACAAGTATAAAAGTTCTTATATAAAAAGAGGTGAGGCTGTCCTAAAAAGAACAGCCTCGATTCTATTAATGAATGGATATTGGACTGCACAAATTTCGGTAATTGTGGGAAAATAAAAAAGTGTGCAATCCGAGAACTGCACACTGAAAAATGCAGCTCAGAATTTATTGCGTACAAATTCTTTTCCAACCTTAGTATACAAACTGTTTGACTTGGTATGAGCTAACATTTTTGCCAAAACGCTATTTAGTCAAACAGCTTACCGTATACTTAAAAAAGGGTATAAAAATCCCTTATAGGTTGGATATCACTTTTTGGCTTGATATTAAATTTGTACGCTATAATTATTGTAGCATTTTATAGAGTATTTTTCAAGTATTTTGACAAAAAAACTAAAAAATCGTATGACATTTTTCGACATATGCATTTTGTATGTACTTTTGAATGACCAAAAGTACGAAAAGTCATTTAAGAGGGGGCGCCCTCTTAAAAAACACCCCTTTCGGATAAAAGGCCCGCACGCTAAAGGTGCTCCAAAAGCCTTTCCCAACAAAGATGCACTACAAAAAAGGGAGTGGCATCAAGATGCCACGAGTGACTTTATTGAAGTATAAAAATTTAAAAATAAGGAATAATAATCCTATAATAAAAAATCGGAGGGATTATTATGGTTGAAAATGATACAATAGAACTATTGAGAGAGTGTAATGCAGGAGTCAAAATGGGAATATCAGCAATTGATGAGGTTCTTGATTCTGTTGATGATGAAAATTTCAAAAAACTATTAATTGACAGCAAAAAAGAACACGAAAAGCTTGGGGAAGAGACAAGAACGCTTTTAAATGACTATCACGATAGCGGAAAAAGTCCAAATCCTATGGCAAAGGGAATGTCATGGATGAAAACAAATGTTATGTTGGCAGTTGAGCCTGGCGATGATACAGTTGCAGATTTAATTACTGACGGATGCAATATGGGAGTTAAATCTCTGCATAAGTATTTGAATAAATATAAAGCTGCCGAGGAAAAGGCAAAGGACATAACAAAAAGATTAATCAACATTGAAGAAAGACTTGCGATAGATATAAGAATTTATCTATAAAAAAATCCCATCGGAATTTCCGATGGGATTTTGATTTGATTAATACATTCCACCCATTGCACCAGGATCCATAGCAGGAGCAGGCTTTTCTGGTTCAGGCTTATCTGAAACAAGACTTTCGGTTGTCAATACCATAGCAGCTACACTTGCAGCATTTTGCAATGCACTTCTTGTAACCTTAACAGGGTCAACAATACCATCTGTAATCATATCAACATATTTTTCAGATAAAGCATTGTAGCCAACACCAGCATCGCATGCCTTAACCTTATCAACTATAACTGAGCCCTCAAGACCTGCATTTTTAGCGATTTGCTTAACAGGTTCTTCCAAAGCTTTTAATACGATTGAAACACCTGTCTTTTCGTCGCCTTCGCAACTATCCAAAAGCTTTTCAACTGCAGGTATAATATTGATGTAGCTTGTGCCACCGCCTGCAACGATACCCTCTTCAACAGCAGCCTTTGTAGCAGCTAAAGCATCTTCAATTCTTAATTTTGTTTCTTTCATTTCAGTTTCAGTAGCAGCACCAACCTTGATAACTGCAACACCACCTGAAAGCTTTGCAAGTCGTTCTTGTAATTTTTCTCTGTCAAATTCAGATGTTGTTGTTTCAATTTCATTTCTGATTTGGCTTACTCTTGCTTTAATTTCTTCTGAGTTACCCATACCATCAACGATAATTGTATTTTCTTTTTGAATCTTAACTTGCTTTGCTCTACCAAGCTGGTTAACCTGAGTTTCTTTAAGTTCAAGACCTAATTCTTCAGAAATCACCTGGCCACCTGTTAAAATTGCAATATCCTGAAGCATAGCCTTTCTTCTGTCACCAAAGCCAGGAGCTTTAACAGGAACACATACAAATGTTCCTCTCAATTTATTAACAATAAGAGTTGCCAAAGCTTCACCCTCAACATCCTCTGCGATGATAACAAGCTTTTTGCCCATTTGAACAATTTGCTCCAACAGTGGAAGAATTTCCTGAATGTTTGAAATCTTCTTATCAGTAATAAGTATAAATGCATCATCAATAACAGCTTCCATTTTATCTGTATCTGTTACCATATAAGGTGAGATATAACCTCTGTCAAATTGCATTCCCTCAACAACCTCTGAATATGTTTCAGCAGTTTTTGATTCTTCAACAGTGATAACTCCGTCAGCAGTAACCTTTTCCATAGCATCAGCAATCAAAGCACCGATTTCGTCATTTGCAGCAGAAACTGAAGCAACCCTTGCGATATCTTCCTTGCCTGATACCTTTTTAGCTTTTTTCAAAAGCTCTTCAACAGCAACATTAACAGCTTTTTGGATACCCTTTCTGACAATCATAGGGTTAGCTCCTGCAGTAACATTCTTAGCACCCTCTCTTACAAGAGCCTGAGCTAAGAGTGTAGCAGTAGTTGTTCCGTCGCCTGCGATATCATTTGTTTTTGTTGCAACCTCTTTAACAAGCTGAGCACCCATATTTTCAAATGGATTTTCTAACTCTATTTCCTTTGCAATTGTAACACCATCGTTTGTGATTAATGGAGCGCCGAATTTTTTGTCTAAAACAACATTTCTTCCCTTAGGACCAAGTGTTATTTTGACAGTATCTGCAAGCTGATCAATACCACTTTGCAATGCGCGTCTTGCGTCTTCGCCGAATAAGATTTGTTTTGCCATAATATCAATTCCCTTCTATAATTATTCAACTATTGCAAGAACATCATTCTGGGAAAGAATTGTGTATTCTTCGCCCTCTAATTTAACCTTTGTTCCTGCATACTGTGAAATTAATACTTTATCTCCGACTTTTAGTTCCATTTTAACTTCTTTGCCGTCAACAGTTCCGCCAGGTCCAACAGCAATAATCTCGGCAACCTGTGGCTTTTCTTGTGCAGCACCTGTTAAAATGATACCACTTTTAGTTGTTTCTTCTGCTTCAAGCATTTTGATAACAACTCTGTCCTGTAATGGTTTAATAGTCATAAAACATTCCTCCGTTTCTTATTAGCACTCTTATCGAAAGAGTGCTAACTATATTATTATATAGGCTTTGCCATTCATTTTCAAACCTTACAAATCTTTCCATTTTATAATCAAATTAAAATAAGCTAAAAATACTTTAGATATCTTTTAATATCTTCGATTTTCGCTTATTTTCTCATTATCAACTTGTAAAATCTTCAATCAGGGAAAAACCCTCTTCAATGTTGTCAAAATAAATTCCTTTATTAAGTTTAATTCTATCCTCAGACGGAAGAAATGCGGTGTTGATTTCTATACTTTTAATCACAGATGTGACCTCATCGCTTATGCGATAAAGGGTCAGGGTATTATTTTCGTTTTTTAATAAGTAGCATTCATCAAATTCTTCGCCATCATCATTTTCGATTGGTTGAGAACTGTAACTTTCTAACGATGGGGGATTGGTTGTCGCTAATTCATCATCTGCTTTGGTTGGGACAGAATTTGCACCGATTAAGTATCCTCCACCAAAGCCGATAAGACAAAAAATGAATGCTAAAATAACATATGAAAAGGTTTTTTTAAAGTTCATAAGTATCATCTCTTTTCTTCATTTATATTATATAATAATTTACAAATTTTTCAAAATTATTCGCAAATTTTAAAATTGTGCTACAATTAATAAAACTATTGCAAAATGGGAGAAAATGTACTATAATAGAGAGTGGGGGCAAGTAATCTTAGTTGCCACATTGGAGGGATAAAGGTGAGAAGAAACAGAAGGCATCAAAGAACGGGGGTAACAACCCAAAGAACAAGGAATGTGAAAACCAATAAAGCAAAAGGAAATAAAAAAGGTTCGCCAAGAAAAATTATGAACTTTTTGTTTGTGTGCTTGTTTGTTGTTTTGATTGCTTGTGTCGGAATTGGTGCAGGAATGTATGCGGCAGTTGTTCAGGAAATTGAGGGAATGAACATACAGGAGCTTGCATTGGCGCGTTCTTCAATTGTTTATTATACAGACGAAAACGGAAATTCTGTTGAAACAGAGTTTCTTTCAAATGACGGAAATTGCATTTGGGTTGAGTCATCGGAAATATCAGATGTAATGAAAAATGCGATTGTTGCGATAGAGGATGAGCGTTTCTACAGACACGGCGGCGTGGATTTTAAAAGAACTGCGGGTGCAGTTTTCGGATATGTGAGAGAAAAGCTCGGAGGTTCATATGCAAGCTATGGAGGCAGTACAATAACCCAACAGGTTATTAAAAACATAACCTCTGAAAAGGACAGGACTGCTACAAGAAAAATTAAGGAAATGATGAGAGCAGTTGCATTAGAAAAGCAACTTTCAAAGGATGAAATTTTAACAGTTTATCTAAATGTAATATTTCTTTCAAATAACTGTTACGGGGTTGAAGCAGCATCTAACAGGTACTTTGGAAAAAGTGCATCAGAGCTTAGTTTGACAGAAGCTGCCCTGATTGCAGGAATAACTCAAAGACCTTCATATTATAATCCATTGAGAAATCCTGAGAATGCATTGCAGAAAAGAAACACTGTGCTTTTAAAAATGTATGAAACAGAAAAAATAACAAAGGAAGAATATGAAGAGGCAGTGGCGAGTGATTTGGGAATTCACGAGTCAAGATTTGACGATATAGATAATGTATATTCATATTTTGTTGATACAGTTATAAATGAAATAATTTCTGATTTGCAAACAGAAAAGGGATATACCGAAAGCTTTGCAACCCAACAGGTGTTTGGTGGTGGCTTGAAGATATACACAACTATGGATAAAGACATTCAGGATGCAATGGAAGAAGTATTTGAAAATTCAAATAACTTCCCGAGTGGAGCATCAAAGGCACAAGCAGCCATGGTCATTATGGACCCAAGAAGTGGAGAAATTAAGGGTGTAATTGGCGGAAAGGGTACAAAAACTGATAGCCGTGGATTAAACAGAGCAACTCAGACAAGAAGACAACCTGGCTCATCAATAAAACCATTATCAGTATACGCACCTGCTATTGACAAAAAGGTACTTAATCCATCCACGATACTTGTTGATGAACCAATAACCATAAAAGATTGGTCACCTAAGAATTCATATAAAGGATTTAAAGGAAAAATGACAGTTAAAAAGGCTGTTGAAATTTCTGCAAATATTCCGTCAATCAAGGCTTTGCAGAAACTTGGAACAGGAACAAGCTTTGATTATGTAAAGAACAAGTTTAAATTGGGTGTAGTAGATGCTGATAAGGATTTGAGTCCATTGGCACTTGGCGGTCTTACAAATGGAGTAACTGTTAAGGAAATGGCGGCAGCATATTCTGTTTTTGCAAATGGTGGGTATTACTACACACCTCATACCTACACCAAGGTACTCGATAGCTCAAATAGAGTATTGTTGGAGAAAAAGGTTGAAAAAATACAAGCTGTTGGCGCTGACACTGCATATATTATGTCACAAATGCTTTATGGCGTTGTTAATTCAAGCTCGGGAACAGGTAAGTTAGCAAGACTTGGAGGCGATATGGCGGTTTACGGAAAAACAGGAACAACAAATAACGACTATGACAAATGGTTTGTTGGATATACACCTTACTATACAGGAGCTGTTTGGTTTGGGTTTGACCAGCAAAAATCGATAAGAAGTGCAGGAGTATATAATAATATATCTGCAAAGCTATGGAGTGAAACTATGAAGAAGGTTCACGAGGGACTTGACGAAGCACAGATAGATGCACCTGATAATTTGGTGACATCATATGTATGTAACATAACAGGCCTGCTTGCATCATCAAGCTGTAGCGGAACATCTGAATATTTCCTTAGCGGAACTCAACCGAAGAAATATTGCTCGGGTGAGCATTATGATGAAGAGGAAGAGGTTGAAGAAACCCCTCAGGAAGAGCCTGTAGAAATCCCTGGTGAAAATGCTCCCGAGGGTGAGCAAACAACACCTGAGCAGGAAGAACAACCAGAGCCAATAGCTCCGATTGAACCTGAAACATCAAGACCTGATGTTGAGGTAAATACACCTGATGATGTGATTGTTATAGACTAACTTATTTAAAATTATTAATGATGAGGAGATGAGAATATGGATACCGGTAGTTGTAATTCTGGGACAATAGCACCTGACGGGCGATGGCAAAATAAAATATGGTTTTATGATGCTACGGTATTCATAAGATTATATTAGCCATCAGCAAACCGTCCGAAATTAATGAAGAGAGGATTGGTTTTAGTGGAAGAAATAGAAGTAGTTATCGAGCAAATAAAAGAGCTTTTAAATGATAGAAAATATCACGAATTAAAAGATATTTTAGATAATATTGAGCCTGCCGATGTGGCGATTATATTTGAGGAATTTCCTGAAAAAAGCTTGCCTATTCTGTTTAGAATATTAAGCAAAGAGCATGCTGCAGAGGTATTTGTCGAGCTTGATTCCGATATGCAGGAATTGTTAATCAGTGGGTTTAGTGATTATGAGCTGAAAGAAGTGTTGGAAGAGCTATATCTTGATGATACTGTTGATATTATCGAGGAAATGCCTGCAAATGTTGTCAAAAGAATTTTAAGACATTCGGCTCAGGATGTAAGAGAAAGCATTAACGAAATATTAAAATATCCCAAATACAGTGCAGGCTCTATGATGACAATAGAGTTTGTGGATTTGAAAAAAGATATGACTGTTGAGGATGCATTTATGCGCATCAGGAGAACAGGAGTAGACAAGGAAACGATTTATACCTGTTATGTTACCGATGAGAACAGAATTTTATTGGGACTTGTTTCAGTCAAGGATTTGTTGCTTGCTGAACAAAATGAGATAATAGGGGATATTATGGAGCAGAACATAATATATGTTAATACTCTTGATGACCAGGAGTATGCTGCTCAGACCTTTGAAAAGTATGACCTTTTAGCTTTGCCTGTTGTTGATAAGGAAAACAGATTAGTCGGAATTATCACTGTCGATGACGCTATTGATGTCTTGCAGGAAGAGGCAACAGAGGATATTGAAAAGATGGTTGCTATCACACCTACAGACAAGCCATATATGAAGACAGGGGTAATAGAAACATTTAAAAAGAGAATACCATGGCTTTTGTTGTTGATGATTTTGTCAACACTCACAAGTGGTATAATAAGTATGTTTGAGGAGTCGTTATCTGTGTGTGTGGTGCTTACTGCATTTATTCCGCTGCTTATGGGAACAGGCGGAAACTCAGGCGGACAATCCTCAGCCACAATTATTCGTAGTATGTCACTTGGAGATGTAGAAATGAGTGATATATTAAAGGTAATCTGGAAAGAGATAAGGGTTGCATTTATATGCGGAGTTGTTTTAGCAGTTGCTAATTTTGCAAAAATGATGCTGTTGGACAGTGCAAATATCGTGGCAAACGGATATAGCCCTGCTTTGATTGCATCGGTGGTCAGTCTTTCACTTTTGGTAACTGTTGTGTTTGCAAAGCTGATTGGCTGTGTATTACCTATGCTTGCAAAGAAAATAGGCTTTGACCCTGCAGTTATGGCAAGTCCGTTAATTACGACTATTGTTGATGCTATTTCATTAATGGTATTTTTCAATATAGCAGTCATGATTTTAAAGATTTAAACAAAAGACAGAAAGGAATTTAATATGAACACAGCAAATAAAATTACTATTTTAAGAATTATCTTAGTGCCGATATTTATGGCGTTGATGCTGATTGATAATGATGCTTCGAGAATGTGGGCATTGGCAATATTTATTATAGCATCTATCTCTGACTGGCTTGATGGCTATATTGCAAGAAATTATAATCAGGTGTCAAATTTTGGAAAGTTTATGGACCCGTTGGCAGATAAGATTTTGACAACTGCAGCATTTATGGCATTGATGGAAATTGGAAGATTGTGGTTTGGATCTGTTGCAATTATGCTTATTTTGACAAGAGAGTTTATGGTTGCAGGCTTGAGAATGAACGCAAGCACAAATGGAACAGTAATTGCTGCAAGTATGTTTGGAAAGGTTAAAACAGTTGTGCAAATGATTGCAATTATCGCGTCAATTGTTCTTACACATTCTGTTTTTCCCGAGGAAACATCAGTTTTGATGACAAATATTTTTGTGTGGGCATCAACAGTTGTGACAGTTGTTTCAGGGATTGATTATCTCTGGAAGAACAGACAGGTATTTTTGAAATGAAGAGAATAACAAGTTGTGTAAGAAAAGCAGTTGAAACTTATGATATGATACAGGAAGGGGACAAGGTTGCTGTCGGAATATCCGGCGGAAAAGATAGCCTTGTTCTTCTTGGTGCTTTGGCAAATTTATCGAGATATTATCCAAAAAAGTTCTCAGTTGTAGGCCTTACACTTGATATGGGATATGATGAGGACTATTCAAAAATAAAGGAATATTGCAATAATTTCGGAGTAGAACACCTTGTTAAAAAAACTAATATAAAAGAGGTTATATTTGATTATCGTAAAGAGGAAAATCCTTGTTCGTTGTGTGCCAAAATGAGAAGAGGTGCATTAAATGACTTTGCAATCGAAAATGGTTGCAACAGGGTTGCCTTGGGACATCATAATGATGATGTTTTGGAAACATTTATGCTGAGTCTTTTGTATGAGGGAAGAATTAATTGCTTTTCTCCTGTCACATATTTAGACAGGACGGGGATTTATTCAATAAGACCGTTGATATATGTTAAGGAGAGAGATATTAAGGGTGTTGTGAACAGATGCAATGTTCCTGTTTTAAAAAGCTCCTGCCCTGTTGATGGAGTGACAAAAAGACAAGAGGTTAAGGAGATTATAAGAAATCTTGATAAAACAGTTAATCCAGGGATGAAACAGAGGATATTTACTGCTATATCAAATAGTGAGATAATAGGCTGGCGGAGAGAGTAGTCGAAAATGTTCGCACTATTGCGGGCTTTTTC
>JAZNOH010000227.1:0-19832 GCA_045580715.1 Clostridia bacterium | reverse complement strand
TATTTATATTGAAATTTAAATTGATATGATGTATAATATAAAGTAATTAATGAAAGGATTTTGATTATTATGCATATAGAAAAAGATAAATTAATAACTTCTTTTAATGAATGGGAAGAACAACTGACTAACCATTCTCTTCCCTCCTGGGATAACCTTCCTGATATCGAATTATATATGGACCAGGTAATATCATTAATAGAAAAGTATTTAAAGATTTATATTAAGGTAACAAATTCGGATAAACTGATAACCCGTTCAATGATTAATAACTATGTTAAACTTGAAATTATCCCATCACCCAACAAGAAAAAATATTCAAAAATTCATCTTGCATATCTTCTCATAATATGCACTCTTAAGCAGACACTCAATATGGCAACAATCCAAAAAATCATACCTGTTAATATGACAGATGAAGAGGTTATGAACACATATAATTCATTTGTCATTAATCAACATAAGGCTTATTTATATGTTGTGGAAAACACGAAAGCTGTTTCTGCACCTATTCTTTCGTATGACGGAGAAAACAATGAAAGAATAAATGACTTGGTTATGCAGGTTGCTGCATCTGCCAACATATTCAAGATATTAACAGATAAGATTTCTGACCTTTCAATGAACAAAACAGAAACGGAGAATAAAAATGATTGATAATATTTCTAAAACTCTTATTGAAGAATTTTCACTAAAGGAATTTCAGGTGGTTAATACTATAAAGTTAATTGATGAGGGAAACACTATTCCTTTTATTGCGCGTTACAGAAAGGAAGTAACAGGAGAGCTTTCGGACGAAATTTTGAGAAACTTTTATGAAAGACTATGTTATCTTCGTAATATTGAGGAGAAAAAAGCAGATGTAATCAGATTAATTGATGAGCAGGGACTCCTGACACCTGAAATTGAGAATGCTGTTAATAATGCAAAAACAATTACTGAAATTGATGATATATATCGTCCATTCAGACCAAAAAGAAGAACAAGAGCAACAATTGCAAAAGAAAAAGGTCTTGAACCACTTGCACAAATAATTCTTGAACAAGGCAATGAAAACCCTGAAGAGATTGCTAAAAACTTCATAGATACAGAAAAAGGGGTTGAAACTGTTGAAGATGCACTCTCAGGTGCTATGGACATTATTGCTGAACAGATTTCTGATTCTGCTGATTTTAGAAAAGAAATAAGAATAAAAACATATAAAACAGGAACAGTCATAATAAAGGCAGCAAAGGAAGAGGACAGTGTTTACAGTATGTACTACGATTTCTCCGAGCCTGTATCAAAAATTGCAAATCACAGAATTCTTGCAATGAACAGAGGTGAAAAGGAAGGTTTCTTATCAGTAAAGCTTGATGTTGATGAAGAAACAATGACACAATACTTAAAAAATGAAATTATTACAAAAAAATCATCACCATCCGTTAAATATATCGAAATGGCAACAGAAGATGCCTATAAACGCCTTATTTCTCCGTCTATTGAAACAGAGGTCAGAAACCTTTTGACAGACAGAGCAGGCGAGGCAGCAATCACAGTCTTTTCAAAAAATTTAAACGGACTCCTTTTGCAACCGCCAATAAAGCACAAAACCGTCTTAGGTCTTGACCCAGGATACCGTACAGGTTGTAAGGTAGCAGTAGTGGACGAAACAGGAAAAGTTCTTGATACATCAGTTGTTTATTGTACTTTAGAAAATCACGACAAGGAAAAAGCAAAAAAGACACTTAAAAGTCTTATCGAAAAATATGATGTTGATTTGATTTCAATAGGAAACGGAACTGCTTCTAAAGAAACTGAAATTCTTGTTGCAGATTTGATTAAACAAATAGATAAAAAAATATACTATATGGTGGTAAGCGAGGCAGGAGCATCTGTTTATTCTGCTTCAAAACTCGCAACTGAAGAATTCCCTGAATACGATGTTTCCTTGCGAAGTGCAGTTTCAATTGCAAGAAGACTGCAGGACCCTTTGGCAGAGCTTGTTAAGATTGACCCAAAAGCAATTGGTGTCGGACAATATCAACACGATATGAACCAAAAAAGATTGGGTGAAGCCTTAACAGGTGTTGTTGAGGATTGTGTTAATAATGTTGGTGTTGACTTAAACACTGCCTCCCCATCCCTGTTATCCTATGTTTCGGGAATAAACTCATCTGTTGCCAAGAACATAACTCTTTATCGTGAAGAAAACGGAAAATTCACAAACAGAACTCAACTACTAAAAGTTGCAAAGCTTGGCAAAAAAGCATATGAGCAATGCGCAGGATTTTTAAGGATTTCCGATGGAGATAATGTTTTTGATAACACCTCTGTGCATCCTGAAAGCTATCAGGCAGCACTGAAGCTGATAGAAATTCTTGACTATAGTCTTGATGATGTTGTTTCTTCGAACATATCAGACATAAAAGAAAGATTATCAAAAAAAGATATTAATTCTATTGCAGAGGAATTGGGAATTGGTGTTCCTACATTAAGAGATATCTGTGATAGCTTGTTAAAAAAAGGAAGAGACCCACGAGAAGAGTTGCCACAACCTGTTCTTTCCTCTGATGTTATGGACATAAAGGACTTAAAGCCTGATATGATTATGACAGGAACCGTCAGAAATGTTATTGACTTCGGAGCATTCGTTGATATAGGAGTACATCAGGATGGTCTTGTTCATATCTCCAAAATCTGTGACCGATACATTAAACATCCGACAGAGGTTTTATCAGTTGGGGATATTGTTAAGGTTAAAATTTTGGAAATTGATTTAAAAAAGAACAGAATATCTTTAACAATGAGGGACATATAAGGAGAAAAATGATGACAAATACAATTGGTTTCCCAGGTCTTAATCTGGAATTTGAAATTAACAGAGTGGCTTTTCATATTTTTTCAAAGCCAATCTATTACTATGCACTAATCATTTTAACAGGTTTTCTATTGGGACTCTTGTTTGTTTCTTTAACCTGCAAAAAAAGAGGAGTTGAGCCTGATGCAATATTTGATGTTGCTTTTTGGGGATTGATTTTCGGAATTGTTGGTGCAAGAATATATTACTGTGTATTTGATGTTGATGGTTTTAAAAATGGTTTTTTGGATATTTTTAAAATATGGGAGGGTGGACTTGCAATCTATGGAGGAATTATAGGTGCACTCATTTCAACCAGTGTATATTGCAAAAAACACAACCTTTCAATACTAAAGGTCTTTGATGTTGCCTGTCCAGGACTCTTAATCGGACAATCAATCGGAAGATGGGGGAACTTTGTGAATGCTGAAGTTTTTGGCAGAGAAACCGATAGCCTATTAAGAATGACAATAAATAATAGCAACGGAGTCCATCCCCTGTTTCTGTACGAGTCATTATGGAATATCCTCGGTTTTATATTAATTGTTATTTTCAGAGATAAAAAAAGAGCCGATGGTCAGGTCTTCTTTTCTTATATACTTTGGTATGGAACAGGAAGATTGTTTCTTGAAGGTATGCGTCAGAGCGAATATATACTCTGGTTAATCGACGATAAAATAGGAATTTCTCAGGCAGTTGCATTAATTTGTATTATTGTGTCGCTATTTTTCCTTTTCTATCTTCCAAAAAAACAAAAGAATAAATAAAATTCACAGTGTATTATTTGTCGTTTTATGGGGGTTTTTCCGTTTATCGCTCAAATAATATCTTTCTCTATCACATCTTGTTTATTTGTGTCTTGCGATTGTTTGGTTTTTGTGTCAGAAAATATTGACTATTTTAATGGCATATTGTAAAATAACATCATAAAAGAGATTATGAATAAAATTCACAAAAGGATGTGTCGAATATGCAAGATATTTTAAAAATAAGAGAAGAGTTATCAAAAGTTATATGTGATAACAATAATATTTTAACAAGTGAGCAAGTAGTAAGAAAAGCTCTTGAGGCTGAAATAAAAATTTTAAATCTCACAAATAAATAAGCCCACAATTACTTCCCTTTGCATCTTACCTGTCACATTGCAGGTTTTGCAAAAGGGAGTTTTTTTATAGAATATTTTCAATCTTTAGTTTATGGTCCTTTGGTAAATGTTCAAGAAGACCTATTAAAACATTCCCATAAGCAAGAGCATCAGCCTTTTGGCTTTCTTTTATATATATTTTCATCTGGTCAATGTTCATATCTATCTTGTCCACTTCATTGTGGTCTATAGTGGATGCAAACATCGTATAATTTTCTTCAACAAAAGACTCAATCTCATCAACATATTTCTCTGCATTTTCAAAGTTTTCTGCTTTAATTTCCTCATTTGCCTGATTACATTTATCAATGAGATATATCGACATATTTTCCAACTTTTCTGTTGAATATATGCCTGAAAAAATTATAACAAGTGCAATTAAAACTGCGATCAAAACACTCTTCATTTTATATCCTCCTCACCCTTTAATTGCATAAACAAACCGTTGTTTTTATCATACGAGGCGATGAACACATCTTTAATTTTTACCTTTTTCTTTTTCAGCTCATTAAACAGCCACTCCTCACTCTTTCCACTTCTCTTTAACTCTGATTTAACCAAATCTCCGTCAGAAATAAGCATACATGGTAACTGTTCAACCTCTGCATTTTTTATATTCATATCCTTAACAGTAACTGTTCTTGCCTGAACTTTCTGTAAAATACTCAACTGTCCGTTAGTTTCAAGAACTGCCATTTCAACATCAGCAATATTGGGTGTGTTGTTTATTCTCAACTGCTCCAAGAGGTCATTAAGATTAAATCGTTGTTTTCTCAATTCCTTTTCATTCACATGACCGTCATATATTATAACACTCGGCTCTCCTGTTATAATTCTTCTTAAAAATCTGTTTTTTAAACTTGCGTAAGACATAATAACTTCTGCAACAATCAAAGTCAGAACAGGAACAACACCTGCAACAAGCGGAATATCAACAGATTGCATAGGAACTGATGCCAAATCAGAAATCATAATTGCTATAACCAATTCTGACGGTTGCATTTCTCCAATTTGTCTTTTCCCCATTATTCGCATTGATATAACAACTATAAAATATAAAACAAGCGTCCTTGCAACAAAAACTAACATTCTAAAACTCCTAAATTATTTTTCCTTATTATTCCCTAATTCCTAAAAACTATTTACATTATCTTGTTTTTGTGGTAAAATTACGATAATAATATGTAAGGAAAAGTGATTATGAGTAGCTATAAAAATTTTGCAAATTATTATGATAGACTTATGCATCAAGATATAAGCTATGAGCAAATAGCTGATTTTATTGAAAATATATTTGATGAATATGAGCTTGATGCTCATCTTGTTTGCGACCTTGCTTGCGGAACAGGAAATATAACAATACCAATGGCAAAACGCGGATATGAAATGATTGGTGTTGATAAGTCAGTTGAAATGTTAGATGTGGCAAGAGAAAAAGCATCAAATGAAGAGCTTGATATTCTCTTTTTAAATCAAAGCATATCAAAACTTGATTTGTTTGGAACTTGTGATGCTTTCCTTTGTATGATAGACGGAATTAATTATATAATAAATCCAAACTCATTTATGAATATGCTCTATAAAATTCATAATTGCTTTATAAATCCAGATGGTCTTTTTATATTTGATGTAAGCTCACATTACAAATTGAGCAAAACAATTCAAGATAACACATTTATTCACGATGGTGATGATATATTCTATACCTGGGAAAATAAATACTATGAGGATAAAAAATTATCCGAAATGTATTTAAATTTCTTTGTGAAAGAGGATAAGAAGGGCTACAGGCGTTTTTGCGAAAGACACCTGCAAAGAGCATATACTAATGACGAAATTATAAAGGCATTAAAAAAAGTTGGTTTTACCGACATAAAGACATTTGATGGCTTCAATATGTCAGAACCGACCAACAAAAGCGAGAGAGTGACTTTTGTTTGCAGAAAAAAATAATCCCCCAATAATATGGGGGATATTATAAATTTCTTATTCAACGATAAATCTCTTCAAATCGTTAACAAACTGTTCGTCTAACTCCTCGCACTCTGCCTCAAGTTTGATTGGCTTTGAAAGGTTTAAACTGAATATACCCATAATAGATTTAGCATCAACAACATATCTTCCTGATGTTAAATTGATATCAAAATCATATTTAGATACTATATTAACGAACTCCTTTACATCGTTGATTGAATTAAGTAAAATATCAAATACTTTCATCTTATTACCTCCAAAATATAGTGTCATAGAATTAATCTATTAAAGATATGATACATCTTTTTTTTAAACAAGTCAAGACTAACAACACAAATTTATGTAATACTGACAATTATAAACATTAATATCCATACATAATGTAACAATAAATATTATGAAAGGCACCCTAACTATGAAGAAAGTGGCGTTTTATACTCTTGGATGCAAGGTTAATCAATATGAAACAGAAGCAATGAGCGAGCTTTTTCAAGATGCAGGCTATGAGCTATGTGATTTTATGTCATATGCTGATATATATGTCATAAACACCTGCACAGTAACCTCAATGAGTGACAGAAAATCAAGACAAATTATCAGAAGAGCAAAAAAGCATAACCCTGACTCAATAGTTGTCGTTACAGGCTGTTATTCTCAAACCAATCCTGATGCAGTGTTGGAAATTGAGGATGTTAATATAGTAATAGGAACAAAAGATAGAAAAAACATTGTTTCAATATGTGAGAATATAGAAAAAAATGACAAAATCTCTTTTGTTAGCGATATAATGAAAACTCACGATTTTGAGGACTTGGAAATTTCTCACTATAATGAACGAACCCGTGCATATATCAAAATTCAGGAGGGATGTAACCAATTTTGCTCATATTGTATTATTCCCTATGCCCGAGGTCCTATTCGCAGTCGTAAGATGGATGAAATTTTAAGAGAAACGAAAAAATTAGTTGATAATGGATATACTGAAATTATATACACAGGTATCCATGTTGCTTCCTTTGGTCTTGACAGAGGAAAAGCAGAGCTTGCTGATTTACTAAAACAAGCAAATCGGTTCGATGGATTAAAAAGAATAAGACTAAGCTCAATTGAGCCTATGACTCTTAACAAAGAGTTTATAGATAGTATAAAAGAATGTGATAAGCTTTGTCCACATTTTCACTTGTCATTACAAAGTGGGTGTGACCAAACCCTGAAACGAATGAACAGAAAATATACAACTGCTCAATACAAGGAAATTGTTGATGGTATTCGCATAAATTTCAAGGATGTAGCAATCACAACAGATATTATGACAGGTTTTCCCGGTGAAACCGATGAGGAATTTTCAAAAACACTCGAATTTGTTAAGGAAATCTCATTCGCCGATGCACATATTTTCCAATACTCTCCAAGAAAAGGAACTCCTGCTGCAAAGCGTGATGACCAGATTTCCCCTGAAATCAAGGAAAAACGCTCAAAAGAACTCATCAACATATGTAAAAAATCTCAAGATAATTTTATATCATCTTTTGTTGGAAAAACTATGGAGGTTTTATTTGAACAACCTGCCAAAAATGGATATTTTGAAGGAAAAACTTCAAACTATATAACAGTTTATGTAAAAACAAATGAAAATCTGCAGGGACTATACAAAAATGTTGTAATCGACTCAACAAAAAATGGAATAGCCTACGGAACAATAATATAATTGGAGGAAAAAATATGTTTGATTTTTTAAGAGCTGCTGCTATTGTGCCTGATATCATAGTTGGCGACACAAAGTATAATACTAACCAAATAAAAAACAAAATCAGCGATGCAATCGAAAATAACGCAGATATTATAGTTTTTCCTGAGCTATCACTAACAGGCTACACCTGTTATGATTTGTTCGGACAAGCTACACTTATAAATAACTGCAAATCATCAATTTGTGAATTGTTGGACTACACTAAAAACACTGACAGCGTAATTATTGTTGGTGCTCCAATCAGCATCTTAAATCAATTATATAACTGTGCAGTTGTACTTTTTAAAGGTAAAATAGCAGGAATTGTTCCTAAGACATTCCTGCCTGATCATAATGAATTTAATGAAAAAAGATGGTTTTCATCAGCACAATCACTCAATGTTTTGGAAATTTCCTCACAAACTCTTGATTTATGTGAGGATTATCAGATTCCGGTTGGTAAAAATCTCATTTTTGATATTCCAAAGCTTGCAAAATTCGGAATTGAAATCTGCGAAGACTTGTTTGCCCCTATTCCAACAGGCAGTTTTCTTGCATTAAATGGAGCAGAATTGATTGTCAATCTTGCTGCTATAAACGATAAAGTAACTAAAAGAGATTTTATTAAGACTCTTGTCAAAAGCCAGTCTTCAAGTCGTACTTGTGGTTATGTACTTGCATCTGCAGGCTCGTCTGAATCAACAACTGACCTTGTTTTCTCAGGGTTATCTGTAATTGCAGAAAATGGAAAAATATTAGCTGAAAACGGAAAAACAAATACTAATGACACACTATTAATAAATGATATTGATATAGGAAAAATCAGGGCAGACAGACAAAAAAGCACCACTTTCTCTGATTGTTCCTCTATCTATTCCCAATTAGAAAAGCCAAGATATATAAAAACTCAAATGGACGAATTTGGTAGCGATGCTACACTTTATAACATATCACAGCATCCATTTATTCCTGATGACAATAATGTGTGCTTAGACAGATGCATGGATATATTCAGAATGCAAGTGTTGGCTTTGTCAAAGAGAATTAAATTAACAGGCGCAAAAATGGTTGTTGGAGTTTCAGGCGGACTTGATTCCACCCTTGCGCTCTTAGTCGCGGCAAAAACTGCCATAGACCTTAACAAACCATTATCTGATGTTATCGGAATAACTATGCCTTGCTTCGGGACTTCGAACAGAACTCATTCCAACTCATTGGAATTAATGAAGACGCTTGGAATTTGCAACAAAGAAATAAATATTAAAAATGCTTGTATAAAACACTTTGAAGATATTGACCATGACATCAACATACATGACCTTACCTATGAAAACACTCAGGCAAGAGAACGAACTCAAGTTCTAATGGATTATGCAGGAAAGGTCGGAGGACTTGTTGTCGGAACAGGAGATTTGAGTGAATTGGCTCTTGGTTGGTGCACATATAATGGCGACCATATGAGCATGTATTCGGTGAATTGTGGAATTCCAAAAACTCTTATTCCTTATATAATTGCAAGCATTATAAAAAGTAATATCTTCCCTCAATCATCAGAGGTTTTAAAGGATATAGTTGATACTCCAATAAGTCCTGAACTCTTACCTCCTGACGAGAACGGAAATATATCACAGGAAACAGAAGATATTGTCGGACCATATGAATTGCACGATTTCTTCTTGTATTATATTTTAAGATTTGGTTTTGAGCCTAAAAAAGTATATTATCTTGCACAGCTTGCATTTAGTGGTGTATACGATAATGAAACAATTAAAAAGTGGCTTAAGAATTTCTATAAAAGATTTTTCACTCAACAATTCAAAAGAAGCTGTTTGCCTGATGGGGTAAAAATCGGAAGCGTTGGAATTTCACCAAGAGGGGATTTAAAAATGCCGTCAGATGCATCAGCAAAAATATGGCTTGATGAAATTGAAAAACTATAAAAAAAGATGCTCTTATGAGCATCTTTTTATTTGATTTTAAAAATATCCTTTGTTTCTGCAAAGATAATTTCAACATCACTATCTTTTAGCAAATCACAAAACATATCCTTTGCAATAATTTCTGTTGGAAAATGTCCTGCATCAATAATTGCAATTCCGTCATAGACATATTCTATGCAATTATGATATTTCATATCGGCAGTAATGATAACATCTGCTCCCTTTTTTATTGCTGTAGGAATATATTCTGAACAGCTTCCTGATGCAACTGCAACTTTTGTTATCTTTCTTTCTTCACCACAAACTCTTACAAAAGGTGTATTAAGTTTATCTTTAACCAAATCGCAAAAAACATTAAGTGACATTTCCTCTTTTAGGTTGCCTATTCTACCCAATCCGCAATCCTCATATGGCTTATCGTTCTCCATGACAACAATCTCTTCTAAATCAAATATCTCTGCTAATTTTTGATTTATTCCATTTTTAGCAGTATCCATATTTGTATGTGCAGAATAAATCGCAATGTCATTCTTCACTGCGTTAATAATTATATCCGATACCATACTGCCATCCGATAACTTATTTATTCCACCGATTGTAACAGGATGATGTGAAAGCACCAAATCAGCATCCATTTCTATAGCTTGCTCGATTACATCTGGGGTAACATCCAATGTAACCAATACTTTTTTAATATCCTTTTCAATATCGCCATAAAAAAGTCCCACATTATCCCAATCATACGCTAATTCCAACGGATAATTGTTTTCAATTATAGTCATAATATCTTTTAATTTCACAAAATTCACCTTCTTGTTTTATTACAAAAAAAGATGTGAAAAACACACCTTTTTTTGTAATATTAAAATTAAACCAATTCAACTATTGCCATCGGAGCTGCGTCACCACGACGAGGACCGATTTTGATAATTCTTGTATATCCACCGTTTCTATCAGCGTACTTAGGAGCGATTTCAGCAAATAACTTTGTTACGACATCTTCCTTAGTAATAAATGCCAAAGCCTGACGGCGTGAGTGCAATGTGTTGGTCTTACCAAGAGTGATCATTTTTTCAGCTAGGCTTCTTGCTTCCTTAGCTCTTGTTTCTGTTGTTTCAATTCTTCCATTCTCCAACAAGCTTGTAACCATATTTCTCAAAAGAGCCATTCTCTGGTCTGTTGGGAGATTTAATTTTCTTGTTCCAGGCATTAAAATTTCCTCCTTTCATAAACTGTAGCGCACTGCTTATTCTTCCTCTGTCTTAAGAGCAAGGTCTAAACTGTGCAGCTTGTTTATAACCTCTTCAAGTGACTTTCTTCCAAGGTTTCTGACTTTCATCATATCCTCTTCAGAATTATCAATAAGGTCTCCAACTGTGTTTATACCTGCACGCTTCAGACAATTATAAGAACGAACAGACAAGTCCATTTCTTCAATTGTCATATCAAGAACCTTTACCTTTTTATCTTCCGGCTTGTCAACAATAATGTCGATATTTCTTGCTTCTTCAGACAAATCAACAAATAACTTCAATAAGTCATTCATAACCTTTGCAGACAAACTGATTGCTTCATCAGGCTTAATACTTGAGTCAGTCCAAACCTCAACACAAAGTGTTTCTCTGTCAATATATTGTCCTACACGAGTATTCTCTACAGTATAGTTAACCTTTGTAACCGGTGTATAAATTGAGTCTATAGGAATCACTCCAACAGGTGGTTGCATATACTGCTTATTTCTTTCAGCAGACACATAACCTCTACCATTAGATAATGTGATTTCCATATAAAGGTTCGCATCCTCATTAAGAGTTGCTATATGCAAATCCGGATTGAAAATTTCCACTTCCGCATCTGCCTTTATATCTCCGGCTTTGATTTCGCCGGCACCCTTTGCTTCGATATATACTGTCTTTGGTAAATCTGAGTGAAGCTTCAAAGAAATTTTCTTAATGTTAAGAATAATTTCTGTGACATCTTCCTTTACTCCCGGGATTGTTGAAAATTCGTGCTGAACACCATCAATCTTAATTGATGTTGCAGCTGAACCCGGCAACGACGACAACAAAATTCTGCGAAGTGAATTTCCGAGTGTTGTTCCGTATCCACGCTCCAACGGAGTTACAACAAACTTTCCGTAATTACCAGTTAATTGTGTACATTCAATATTGGGCTTTTCCATTTCTATCATTGTGAAACCCTCCTTAACATATTCATGTAACCTATCCACTTACCGAGGGTAGTAACATTATTACTTAGAATACAATTCGACAATCAAATGCTCTTCTACTTCGTAATCAATGTGCTCTCTGCCAGGTAGTGAAACAACCTTACCAGTAAGTGTATTTTTATCCATATCCAACCAATCAGGAATAAGTCTTGATGAATTAGCTTCAACAATATCCTTAATTCTTGATGATGATCTTGTCTTTTCCTTTAATGTGATAACTTCACCAGGTTTAACAAGATATGATGGAATGTCAACCTTCTTGCCATTTATAAGAATATGTCCATGGTTTACAATTTGACGAGCTTCTCTTCTTGTATTAGCGAGACCTAATCTATAGATAACATTGTCAAGTCTGGTCTCAAGGATTTGCAAAAGCATTTCACCTGTGATACCATTTTTCTTGGTTGCCATAACATAGTACTTACGGAATTGCTTTTCAAGCACACCGTAAATGAATTTTACTTTTTGCTTTTCATTTAACTGCAAGCCATATTCAGACATTTTCTTCTTGCCTTGCTTAGGGTTTCTGTTTGTTCTCTTATCAACGCCCATTGTTCCAGGCTCAATGCCTAATGTTTTGCATCTTTTTAAAATAGGTTGCATATTTTTAGCCATGCCATTAACCTCCTTCAATTAAACATAATAATATAAATCACACGCGTCTTCTCTTTGGTGGTCTGCAGCCGTTGTGAGGAATTGGAGTAACATCCTTAATCATGCTAACCTCAAGACCTGCAACCTGAAGAGCTCTGATTGCAGCTTCTCTTCCGGCACCAGGGCCTTTAACATAAACCTCAACTGTCTTCAAACCATGTTCCATAGCTGCCTTAGCAGCTGTTTCTGCAGCAGTTTGAGCTGCAAATGGTGTGCTCTTTCTTGAACCACGGAAGCCTAAACCGCCTGCACTTGCCCAAGATAATGCATTACCTGCTGTATCTGTGATAGTAACTATTGTGTTATTGAAGGTTGAACGGATATGCGCTGCACCCTTCTCAATATTTTTTCTGTCACGACGTCTTGTTCTTGTAGTCTTTTTTGCTACCTTTGCCATTTGAGTTCAGTACCCCCTTTATTATTTCTTCTTATTAGCCATAGTCTTAGCTGGGCCTTTTCTTGTTCTTGCGTTGTTTTTGGTGTTTTGTCCTCTAACAGGAAGACCCTTTCTATGACGAACTCCTCTGTAACAACCAATTTCCATCAATCTCTTGATATCTAAAGCAATTCTTCTTCTCAAATCACCTTCAACAGTGAAATCAGAGTCAATAACTTCTCTCAACTTGTTAACTTCATCATCGGTCAAATCCTTAATTCTTGTATCTGGATTAATTCCGGTTTGAGCTAAAATCTTTTGAGCGCTTGGTAAACCTATACCATAAATGTAAGTCAAACCAACTTCAACTCTCTTTTCCTTTGGTAAATCAATACCTGCAATTCTTGCCATTTTTACACCTCCATGCATAAAATCTGCCACAGCTTGCGCTGCACTGTAAATTATAGATAATTATTTATAAAACCTATCTAATCACCGTAGATGAGCAATATCTCTACGGCAGCCGCAATCAGATAAGCAATCAACTAATTAGTGTATTAAACACATTTTCTCATCCTTGCTTTTGCTTATGCTTAGGATTTTCACAGATAACCATTATTTTGCCTTTTCTCTTAATGATTTTACATTTTTCGCAAATAGGTTTTACTGATGGACGTACTTTCATTATAATTACCTCCTTATTTAGATCTCCATGTAATTCTGCCACGAGTTAAATCATATGGCGACATTTCGATAGTCACCTTATCTCCCGGAAGAATTTTAATGAAGTTCATTCTCAACTTACCTGAAATATGTGCCAAAATCTGATGGCCATTTTCAAGTTCTACCTTAAACATTGCATTAGGTAGGGTTTCTACAACCGTACCTTCCAATTCCAAAACATCATCCTTAGCCAAAGAAATACCCTCCTTTAACCTAAATCGGTTTGTGTTGTGCTATTATTTTCCTGATTTCAGAATTTGAAATATCTTTATTGATATCTTCAAAAACATTATTAATCTTTTGAAGATGAATAAGCTTTTTTTTCTTAGGTTTTTCTGCTTTTCTCATATCGCCGTCTGCAATATATGCATAATCTTTTTCAATATCTAATACCAAAAACAAATTCTTTTTATCGCGTCCTGCTTTAGAGTAAACAAGCATTCCGACTGTAATTTCCAAAACAAGCACCTCACAGCGTCAATATTTCACAACCGTCTTTTGTGACTAAAATTGTGTTTTCATAATGTGCTGAAAGACTTCCGTCTTCAGTCACCACAGTCCAATCATCTTCAAGCACGCAAACATCACATTTGCCTGCATTGACCATAGGTTCAATAGCTAATGTCATCCCTTGCGCAAGCTTGACTCCTTTTCCCTTATGACCAAAATTCGGAACATTAGGGTCTTCATGAAGATTTTTGCCAATTCCGTGACCGACTAAATCTCTCACAACAGAGTATCCGTTCATTTCAACATACTCTTGAATTGCAGCCGAAACATCTCCAAGCTTTGCACCGTGAACAACCTGCCCTATACCTTCAAAAAAACTTTGCTTTGTAACATCTATCAGCTTTTGAGCTTCATCGGAAATCTTTCCGACAGCATAGGTTCTCGCTGCATCTGAGTGATAACCGTCCTTGCAAGCTCCAATATCTATGCTGATTATATCTCCTTCTGCCAATACTACATCCTTACTTGGAATACCATGCACAACCCAATCATTTGGTGAAGCACATATACTTCCCGGAAAACCGTTATAATGTAGGAATGAAGGCGTTGCACCCTTTGAAATGATAAAATTATATGCAATTTTATCAAGCTCTGCTGTAGAAACTCCAGGTTTTATATGCTTTTCGATTTCTCTTAAGGCATCCCCAGTTATCTTTCCAGCAGCACGCATCTTTTCAATTTCTTTACTTGACTTTATTGTAATCATACGAATACTCCCAAAACCAAGCTTATTCTAAACCAAGTGCTTTTGATACAGCCTTTGTTGTATCTGCAAGCTCTTCTTCACCATATGCTATAACCAATTTACCGGATTTTTTATAGTAATCTTTAATCGGTTCGGTTTGCTCGTGGTATATTTTTATACGATGTCTGATTGTTTCCTCGTTGTCATCTGCTCTTTGAATTAATTCACCGCCACACACTTCACACACATCGCCTTTTTTCGAAGGCTTGAATTCAATGTGATATGGTGTTCCACAAGATTTACACTCTCTTCTTCCGGAAAGTCTTTTAATAATTTCCTCATCAGAAACTTCTAATGATAAGACCTTATCAATTTCAATTCCTGTTTCTGAAAGTGCCTCTGCCTGAGCAGTTGTTCTTGGAAATCCGTCAAGAATAAACCCTTTTTTGCAATCTTCCTGATTTAAGCGCTCTTTAACAATTCCCACAACAACATCATCAGGAACAAGCTTTCCATCATTAATATACTTTTCTGCAAGCATACCTAATTCCGTTTTTTCTCTGATGGCAGTCCTAAGCATTACACCTGTTGAAATAGTGTTAATACCTAATTTCTTGGACAAAATTTCTGCCTGTGTACCTTTTCCGGCCCCCGGAGGTCCTAAAAGTATTAATCTCATTATGAAATGCCACCCTTCAATTATTATTACTCAAGAAATCCCTTGTAGTGACGCATAACCATTTGTGATTCTAATTGCTGTACAGTTTCAAGTGCAACACCCTCCATAATAAGAAGTGATGTTCCCCCAATTTGCAAGCCCTGAATTCCAAATATTGCACCTGCCACGATTGGCAATACTGCAATTACTCCAAGGAAAATAGCTCCTGCAAAATTTAGTCTTGATGAAACTTTTCCAATAAAATCACTTGTTGGTTTACCTGGTCTGTAACCAGGGATATATCCACCTGACTTCTTCATATTATTCGCTAATTCAATTGGATTAAATTGAATTGATGAATAGAAATATGTGAAGAAGATAATCAACAAGAAATACAAAGCAGCATATACAACATATGTCCACCACTTAGTACTTAATCCTGCTGATAAACAGCCTAAAACTGTATTCCAGATTCCTGTTTGTGGAATGTTTCCTCCTGTTACCAATCTAACTAATGTTGCAGGAAAAGCCATAATGCTTGATGCAAAAATGATTGGCATAACTCCGCCTGAAACAACCTTGATAGGAATGTTTGTGCTTTGTCCACCATACATTTTTCTTCCAACAACTCTTTTAGCATATTGAACAGGAATTTTTCTTTCTGATGTGTTAAATAACACAACCAATGTGATAGCCAAAATTGCTACAACTAAAATTGCAACTGATATAATCAAGCCCTTGATAGAAAATACTCCAGGGGCAAGATATTGCTTATAAATTGCAACTATTTCTGCAGGAATTCTTGATACGATACCTGCATAGATAATCATTGAAATACCATTTCCAAGTCCTTTTTCTGTGATTATCTCTCCTAACCATACAATGAATGCAGTACCTGCAACAAATGTTAACACAATCAAGAAGAATGAGAACCATCCCTCATTTGCAATTGGTTGAATGGTTGGATCCTGAACACCCATATTATGAAGTGTTACATAAAGACCTGCGCCCTGCACAAATGCAAGGACAATACCAAGGTATCTTGTAATTTTGTTTATCTTTCTTCTGCCTTCAGCGCCTTCTTTTGCAAGTCTTTCCAAAGCAGGAATTGCTACAGTAAGAAGCTGAGTGATAATTGAAGCGTTGATGTATGGAGATACACCCAATGCTAATACAGTTGCATTTGAAAATGCTCCACCTGTAAACACATCAAACATTGAGAATAGGTCCAAACCGCCTCCAAGAAATGCTTTCATAGCATCTGCATTCAAACCAGGAACAGGAATATGTGCTCCAAATCTGAATATAATTAACATAAATAATGTGAAATAAATTTTCTTTCTCAAGTCAGGGATTTTAAATGCATTTTTAATAGTAGAAAACACTTAAATCACCTCTGCCTTTCCACCGGCTTTTTCAATCTTTTCAGTTGCCGATGTTGAGAATTTTGCCACCTTTACTGTTAATTTCTTTGTAAGCTCGCCTCTTCCAAGAACCTTAATTCCATCTAAAGTCTTACTTACAACTCCTGTTTCCTTCAAAAGCTCTTGAGTAACCTCTGTACCGTCCTCAAATCTTTCTAAATCGGAAACATTTATAGTAACATAATGTTTAGCAAATATATTTGTGAAACCTCTCTTTGGTAATCGTCTGTATAAAGGCATTTGTCCACCTTCAAAACCTGGTCTTACTCCTCCACCTGAACGAGCATTTTGACCCTTGTGACCTTTACCTGAAGTTTTTCCTGTACCTGAACCGATACCTCTACCTACTCTTTTACGAGTAAATCTTGAACCTTCAGCAGGTTGTAGTTCATCTAATCTCATTTGCTACACCTCCTTATTTATATATTAGTTTTCTTCGACTTGAACAAGATGAGATACTTTTTTAATCATACCTCTGATTTGAGGAGTGTCATTATGCTCCTTGACATCTCTTATCTTGTGCAAACCTAATGCCTTAACTGTTGCAATCTGATCTTGTTTGCAACCGATTGTGCTCTTAACAAGCTTTACATTAATTTTAGCCATTATTCGCTACCTCCTTAACCCTTGATTTCATCAACGGTCTTACCTCTGAGCTTTGCAACTTCATCAGCCTGCTTCAACTCTGCAAGTCCTGCAATAGTAGCTCTTACGACATTCTTCTTGTTGTTTGAACGCAAACACTTTGTACGAATGTCTTTGATACCTGCAAGCTCTAATACTGCTCTGGCAGCACCGCCTGCGATAACACCGGTACCTTCCTTAGCCGGTTTAATCAATACTCTTCCGGCACCGTATTCACCGATAACATCATGAGGTATTGTTGTACCTACTAATGGAACGCTAATCATATTCTTCTTAGCATCTTCAATTCCTTTTCTGATTGCATCTGGAATTTCAGCAGCTTTACCTGTTCCGCATCCAACATGACCATTTCCGTCACCTACAACCATAAGTGCGCTAAATCTCATGGTTCTACCACCCTTAACTGTTTTAGCAACACGGTTAATTTCAACCAACTTTTCTTGAATATCAAGTGTTGATGCATCTATTCTATCAGCCACAATCTCTACCTCCTTTATTAGAATTCCAGGCCGCCTTCTCTTGCGCCTTCTGCAAGAGCTGCGACTCTGCCGTGATATACATATCCGCCTCTGTCGAATACCACAGCTTTAATTCCCTTTTCCAACGCTTTAGCTGCAACTGCTTTTCCAACTTCTTTAGCTGCTTCGCAGTTTCCGCCGTATTGGTTAAAGTCCTTATCCATACTTGATGCGCTAACTAATGTAACGCCCTTTGTGTCATCAATTATTTGTGCATAAATGTGATTTAAGCTTCTGAACACATTAAGACGAGGTCTCTCCGCAGTACCGGAGATGTTCTTTCTAACTCTTAAGTGACGCTTAATTCTTGCAACATTACTATTCTTTTTATTTATCATTTAAGAACACTCCTTTCTATTATTTCTTCTTAGCTCCTGCTTTACCTTCCTTGCGTCTGATTACCTCATCAACATACTTAATACCCTTACCCTTATATGGTTCTGGCATTCTGTATTCTCTGATTTTAGCTGCTGTTTCACCAACAACCTCTTTGTTCGCACCCTTAACAATAATTTTGTTAGGTGATGGAACTTCGATAGTAATACCTTCAACAGGAGTGTATTCAACAGGATGAGAGTATCCTAAATTCAACACTAAAGTTTTTCCTTGCATTTGTGCTCTGTAACCAACACCGTTGATTTCAAGCTCTTTCACAAATCCATCTGTTACACCGATTACCATATTGTTTATCAATGTTCTTGTTAATCCGTGTAATGCTTTATGCATTTTTTCTTCTGATGGTCTTTCAACGGTAATAACTCCAGCTTCTGATTTAATAATCATATCCTTGTGAAGCTTTCTTGTCAAAGTACCATTTTTTCCCTTAACAGTTACTTCGTTCTCAGCACCGATTTTAACATCAACACCTGCAGGAACTGTTATAGGTGAATTACCAATTCTTGACATATTGTATGTCCTCCTTAACTTAAATTCTCTCTGTTTTATTAAAACAGGTTTTCAGTTTCTTTTATAAATGCTTAAAAATTATTTCTTACCAAACGAATGCTAAAATTTCGCCACCGATATTCTGCTTTCTTGCAGCCTTATCAGTCATAACACCCTTTGAAGTAGAAACTATTGCAATTCCTAAGCCCTTCAATACTCTTGGAAGTTCTTCAGCACCGGCATAAATTCTTAGACCAGGCTTTGAAACTCTCTTCAAACCACTTATAACCTTTTCCTTGTTAGGTCCATATTTCAAAGTGATTCTGATTACTCCTTGCTTGCCATCTTCAATTACCTGATAGCCTGCAATATATCCTTCTGCATTCAAGATTTCAGCTATTGCCTTCTTCATATTTGATGCAGGAACATCAACTGTTTCGTGTTTAGCAGTATTTGCATTTCTGATACGAGTAAGCATATCTGCGATAGGATCAGTTATTTGCATTAAAATTTACCTCCTTCCAAACTCTTAATTGAGTTCGAACATTTCTCTATATTTTTACCAGCTTGCCTTCTTAACACCAGGGATTTGACCCTTGTATGCCAATTCTCTGAAACAGATACGGCAGATACCGAACTTTCTCAAATAAGCATGTGGTCTTCCGCAAATCTTACATCTTGTGTAAGCTTGTGTTGAAAACTTAGGCTTTCTTTGTTGTTTTATAACCATAGATTTCTTTGCCATAATCTATCCTCCTTATTAACTACGGATAAATGGAGCACCCATTAAATCTAACAATTCACGGGCTTCCTCATCTGTCTTGGCAGTTGTAACAACGATGATATCCATACCTCTGATTTTATCAATCTTATCATAATCGATTTCAGGGAAAATTAA
>JAZNOH010000226.1:0-5607 GCA_045580715.1 Clostridia bacterium | reverse complement strand
TGTAGTAACCTTTATAATGGAAAAGAAGGCGCATACGCTCAATTTTGGTATATTCATTATTTTTATAATCTCTTTTATATAATGGTTGTGCTAAAACATAACAAGTAATATTATCAATGTTATTTGCATCCACAATCTTAAAAATATTTGTAGGATTGATTGAGTTTATTTTAGGTTGTCCATTCTGAAAACTTAAATATAAAGCACCTGTACCTAAACTACTGAAATTTCTAAATGGTTGTATAAATGCTAACCAAAAACCACTATTATTTACTAACCTTGTTAATATGGTTGAATGCTCAAAATTATTTCTTACTGAAAAAATTGGTTTTTCATTTAACAACAAACCCTGCATTTTTAAGGTCTCTAATTTGTAGTAGTTTTCTGTCATTACACGAAAATAATCTATACCACCTTGAAGATTTTTGATTTTTATATAATTATTATTGTTATAATCACCTTTAAATCTTGACTGATTAGTATAATAATTACTAATACGACTTTGACTTAAATAGGGTGGGAATGGCATATCTTCACTAAATGCCAATTCTTCTGTAATTAACTCACTCATTTTCTAACCCCCTCTATATAGTTTGATAAAGCATACCTTACTGCATCAATAGTGTGATTATTCTTTTCATTCAGAACACTATCACCATTACGATTTTCAACATAAGCATACTCTGTAAATTCCCTGAATGTATTAGGTGTCTTGTCCTTATCTATGTAAATTGTCAAACCTTGTAAATACTTTATTCCTGTATCTACTTTTGTCTTTTTACATTGTGTTGCTCTCTTTACACCTTCTATTTTCAACTGCTTGATACCACCAGCATCAGCACTATCACAAAATACCGTAAAATTATTTTTATTTTCCTTTAATACTTCTTTTGCTATCTCTGGGTAATCTGTATCTTGCTTAAACCACTCATCCAAAATATACAATTCTTTTTTCTTTGTATCTATTGACACAACCACATAAGAAGTAGGGTCACCATTTTTTGCAAGTCCAAAGTCTAAACCTCTTAAAAGACTTGTAAATTGTGATTTGTCTGCTATGTATTCTTTTATTTTTCTGAATACTAAACCTTTACCACCACAAACTTCACCTAAATAGAAATTTCTATATAAGTCAGGATATATTTCCTTAAACTCTTCAATTTCTGCCATCATTTGCTCATTTATCCACCATTGAGGAATATCTAAGTAGGTTGTGTGAAGAATATATTTTGTTTTTGCAGGTGCTACAAGTTCATTATTAGTCCAAGCAGATTTTTCAGGACGTGGATTAGTAGAATAAGCAAATAGTGGGTGGTAATTACCACGTTGTAGAGTTGCTTTTAAATTAGTCAAATCATCAAATTTTCTTAAAACTTGCATTTCTTCAACCCAATTAAAATGAGTACCATTTTTAGGTTCAAAACTTCTTACTTTATTCTCATCATCTAAACCAAAAAAATAACCCTCAAAACCTGTATCACACTTTATAAGCAAAGGAAAATTTTGTTTTGTGCTATACTCAAAACAATCATCAATACCCATTTTTCTAATCTGTTTTATAATTGCATTAAAACAAGAACCCCTTAACTTGTTAAATGTTTGTCTTGACGCAGTAGCATCACCTAAACCCATATATAAAGTTAAAGCAAACAATACAGCCATTACAGTACTTTTAACAGAATATCTGCCACCTTTTATGATGTTCTCATTACACTCATAATCTGGGTTAAAAAGCACATTATACACAAACTCATTGTAGATTTTTGGTATCAATCTATTTAAGTAAATATGACCCTCATCATATACAGGTATTCCTAATTTATCTTTTTCCTCATCAGGCTCACCATTTATATCAAAGACAATTTCTTTTCTTTTGACGACCGAGGTCTGTGTCCCGACGCCATCTGGCTGTGCCTTCTCAAATTCAAGAAATAATTTACCTAATCTCTCAAAATCTTGCACAGTTTCAACCTTTACTGCACCTTTATTCAGATTTGACAAAAATAAATCTATTGCACCTTTTATTCCTAATACAAATTTACTTCTTAAATCTATCTCTTCAGCAATAACACTCTCTGCAACCTTTTCTGCAATTTCTTTTTCTCTATATTCAATTCTGTTCTGCCAATCAAACTCTTTATTCCACCTATTTATTGTGGTCTCACTAACTTTTACACTTTTCGCCAATTCACGCAAAGAACGCTCTTTACCCATCTTAAAATAAAGTTCAAAGGCTTCTGCGTGTTTCAGAGTTTCTTTCAACTTTATCAACCCCTTTTACGCTTACTTTGCGCTTACTCTACGCTACCATAAAATAAAAAACGCCCTTGAATACCAAACAAATTGGCACTCAAAGGCGCTCTAACTTTTTATATTAACTACACAAAACACAAATTGAGAATTATTTACTTGCGCTCTACTACTGAGCTAATGACTACTATGTAGCCATATAGGATTTGCACCTATGACTTCAAGTTCCCTTAAATTATCAAAAAATTATAAATTGCTGTATGTGTCTTTCAGTAGTTAGTGTCATTATTTAATTTCTTCAAGTTTTACCCAATAATCATATACGGGTTTCATAACCTGATTTTCTGTGATAACTGTGAGTAAATGAAATATATCCATTATCTCACGCTTAAAACCTTCATTCTCACTAAATCGATGTAAACTAAAAATCTTATCTTGCAAAGTCTTTACCATACCTAAAAAATCTGTATCATATCTTAAAATACTCATATCAAATTTTTTATCTCTTAAATCCTCTATAAGTTCCTCAATTTCTTCGTCCTCGATAAAACAAGGCTCTCCTAATAATGCGTCCTTATAACCCTCTTTATAATTATCTTCAACAGAAGAAGAACACTCTGCTAAACCTGCTGTAAAACCTATATTTCTACCTATCTCAAAAGCCTTTGCTTCTTTTTCTGATAACTCACCAGATTGATACAACTGCTCATAGATTTCCTCGTCTTCTTCGTCATATTCTTCTGACAATTCCCAATCAATAGGCTCAAAGTTCTCAAGTTCTTCGTCTCTACGAGCCTTATAGCCTTTCTTAAAACCATAATCAAACCCACTCTGGAAAACTCCATCTACTGCTTCTTCCAAATCTTCATTTTCTTCCTCTATATCCTCTGTATCTTCATAATCACAAAAACTACTGCATAAGTCACAGTTTTTGTAAGTATGCTGAAAAGGACACCAAGTTAATTCTTCTCTCATTGAAATCAACCCCTTTAATGATTTTACAAATCATCCCGCTGACCATTTTAATAATGTGATAATAGGGAATTGAACCCTATATTATGCACCACGCTATCACTACCAAAATAAAAGAAAGGTATATGTTTAATATGTTTTTATCCATATAATGTGTTAAGAGGGAGTTGAACCCTCTTTAAGTTACCCACTAACACGACCACAAAAAATAATTTTAAAGGAGTAGTAAACAATGAGAAATCTCATTAACTTTACTTTGTTATAGGTTTTTGTTATTAGTTATTAGTTTTTTTATATCCACTATATTATTATAAATATTTATGCATCAATTTCTGTCCAAAAATTATATTTATGTCAAAAATGTTTTATATGTGTCCAAAATTATTTTTCAACTTTGCTTTTAATACCATTCGCAATTTTATAATAACCCCAATATAATGAACTATTTTCAAGCCTTGCCTGTTCTAACGCCTCTACAAACCTTTTTGTATCAGTTATAGGGAAGTGACTGTGATTAAGTTCCCAAGTGATGTCATTGGCAGAAGTAAGTTCTGGCTTGTCCTCTAAACCCTTTTTAACATCTGCTCTAAAATCATCCATAGTTTTGTTATGTAACTTAAACCAATGCATCACATCTGCGTGGTTACTTGCTACACCTTTTTTATAACCCTCACTATGACATATAATACTTTTTGGACTTAACTTATACTCTTTACACAAGTAGATACACAACTCTACTGCCTCTCTATAAACCTCTCCAAAATATATTTTATCTTTTAACCCATCCTCACATATCTCAAAACTGATTAAATTATTATTACCACTACCTGCACAATGCCAACCTCTCATAGTCCAAGGTAAAGTCTGATAAGTTGCTATACTACCATCCTTTAACTTACCTATAAAAGCGTGAACACACGCACCAACACCACCCATATTCCAATGATTATTGTTACTATTTACACCCAAAAACCCATCATCTGGACCTACATACCTCTTTAAGTTGGGGTTGTTTGCACCTGTACTATGTACCATAATCCCTTTTGGTGTAATATATTTATTTGCCTTATAACAATCATTTTTAGTTAAAATCAATTTATGCAAGTTCATTTCTTCAACCCCTTTCTAAACAACCTATGTAATTTCCACTTTATATATAATTTTTTGATAAATTCAATCATAATTTTCCAACCCCATACTTTTATAATTAAAATTAAATTAGACGATAAAAATCTGCATTTATCGTCGCTTACGCTGACTTTAACCCTTACAAAATCAACGAATCACATTTTTAATTTTTTAATACCTTAAAATCTTTGATATAACAGCATTTTCTACACTTTCTGCAAAAAACACGAACTAAACCCCTATTCTCATAATGTATCTCTACAGGGAGGACTTCTTTACAATAAGGACAATGAAAACTCTTAAACCTTATCAAATTACCCATTGAAATCACTCCAATATATCTTTTATTTTTTTGCACTTATATTTTAACTCAAATATTTCCTTGTCAGTACGCCAAGCATTTATAAGTCTTTCTAAATCAATTTTAATGTCTTCTTTAACGTTATTAATATAATCTAAAAAATATATATCTTTGGAGAGTTCTTGGAGTTCCTTAGGAGTTAACCCTTTAGGCTCATATAAAAACTCTATTTTTAGTCTTTCTGGCTCATCATCATATTCTCTTTTTATACGCAAATAATCAACTATCATTGTAATCACTCCTAATCTATATCTTCACTCATATGTTTAACTTTTACTGTTCCAACATATTTATCATTACAATACTGCTGCATTTTTTTTAGATAACCCTCTGTATCCCATAAATACCTAAAAGAAAGTATATCACCTTCAAGTGTTTTAAAAGATATATCATAATCTTGGCTAATTGAAATATCAGTTACAAAATTTACAAAATTAGGTTCTCCTTCTATTTCTTCCACAAAAGCAAAATCTTCAATAAGACCAAAGGAGTTTCGTGTATTCATAATATGTTTGTCTATTGCACTTGATTTCTTTGTAACTGTTTTAGTTATAGAGCATATAACCACCATTTTACCCACATTACCAAAACCTGCATAACCATTATTTATTACACTCTCTAATAACTTGATAAAACTACTGTATGAGCAGGTTATTTTCTTTGATTTACATTTACCATTATTACTCATAAAATAAAATGTAAAAGTCCTATAATTATAGTCTTTTTTTAATTTCTTAAATAATGAATATGCTAATTTAATAGGCATTGTAATCACTCCTTATCTATTTTAGATAATACTATGTCAATATCAGCCTTTAACCCCTCTAATATATGTTTTGCAGTAATTTTATTTCTTTCTGAATATGTAGGTAATACAAAACTCAAATCTACCAATA
>JAZNOH010000225.1:0-6776 GCA_045580715.1 Clostridia bacterium | reverse complement strand
TTATGTTACTCCTTTGTATAAATTTTTTAAAAAACTTTTTATAGGTAATTTACTACTTTCGAATAAGGATATATAATATCGATAAACAAAACCGACTGTTTTAATTGCGCAATTAAAAAGATGTTTTGTAAATTCAAACAGCCCAAAGATTGAACTTGTATTTACGGCTGCTTTAGAAAAAATAATATTTTTAATACGAAAGGATGATTTATTATGAATAATCAATTTATTAAGAAATCTAAAGTTGTTGAACCAACAATTTATGATTTCGCAACTATTTACAGAAATAGAACTTCAATTGAGGTTGTTACCTGTAAAAACAAAGCCACAAATCAAAACTTTAAAAATTTAAAGAAAATTGATAAAAACCATTATGTAAATATTATAACTGGTGAAGTCAAAGAATACAAGACTACACCATACAAAACTAAAACTAGTTTAAAGAAAACTTTAATTAAAGTCAAAAGACTTGTAAATGCAAATGTATCTAATAAAGATTTCTGCATTCATTTGGTTCTGGCTTATTCCGAATGTGTATTAGACCCATCAAGAATCACACAGGATTTTAAGTGCTTTTGGAATAAGTTAAAAGTGCATCATCCCAATTTTTCTTATATTTGGATTGCAGAGCCACATGTTGAAAACTCATGGCATATTCATGTGATAATAAAAACAAATGATGACTCTATTCCTTATATTAATAAAGAAGAACTAAAAGTTCTTTGGAAGTTCGGAAATACTCATATTAAATATTGTCCAAAAAGCAATAATTTTGGTTGCTATTTCTGTAAAAAAGAAAAAATTGATAGATATAAAAGATATCCTTCAAAAATGAGAATTTATTCACATTCTAAAGATATCATTGTACCTAAGCCTGTTAAAATGAGCAGAGGTGAATTGTTAAAGTATGCAGAAGAAAATAATATGCAAAGAACTCATATTAAAACTATAAATGTATGTTCCGATACTATGTACAAAAAACAGGTTTTAAATCAAATAACCTATGAAAACTTTGAAAGAAAGGAGGTGTGAAATGATGAATGAAATAAAACTTGTTGTAACTGGTTATAAAACTATAGATAAATTAAAAGGAAACAAACATATCATTGGCACCATAGTTTACGGTACTTATAGTGATGAATCTGTAAAAGGAGAAGCTACGAATAGTTTCTTCTTATTTAGAAATCAGTACCCTATTGATTATATTGAAATTAATGGGGAATACGAGGTTCATTATACTGAAACATCTTACAGCAAATATGTACAAACTTTCAAAAGAATAAATTAAATAGGCTTAACATTGCTAATACCTGAATTGTTGTGTTATTGCACAAAAACACATAACAAAGGGAGGTGTAGCAATGTTACCAATTGTAAGAATATCAAGTTCGCTTGTAGAGGAACTTGATTTGTTAACTGAAAAATTGTTCAATTTAATTGATTTTGGATTAAAAGATGAAAATATAATTTTCACATTGACATTATCTGATTTAGAAAAACTAGAACAACTTTCAGAACAAATTAAAAAAGGAGTTGAAAAAATTGCCGAGAATGCGATTGATTTCCGAGGCTTTTAAGCAATTAAAAGAGGATGACCCTAATACAAATATAACAATGTATGGTTTAAGAACTATAATTAATTCGGGTAAAATACCTGTTTTTAAATTAGGTAGAAAAACCTTAATAAATTATGATGCATTAATTAATTATTTTAATACAATTAGTAATGCTGAAAAAGGTTATGGAAATATCAGAAAGATATCCTAAAGCCATGTTTACATAATGCGAGGAAGTGATTTTTCCTTCCTCGTATTATCATTTAATACTAAATAAATATTCAATTTTCAAAGTTTACATAAAAAGTTTTTGCTTTTTTACAAAAGTTGCGCAATAATAAGTTTAGGGGGAGTTATTCCCTAGAAGGAGGATATTAAATGGCAACTGCAAGACCAAAAGGCAGAGGATATGAAATTAGAGTTTCATTAGGGTATGCTACCAATGGCAAGAAAATCACAAAATCACACACATGGATACCACCTAAAAACTTAACACCTAAACAAATTGAAAAAGAACTTAATCGTCAAAAAATATTACTTGAAGAAGAATATAAAAACGGAAAGTGTATCCATGGCAATATTAAGTTTCAAGCATTTTCTGAAAGGTGGCTTGAAGAATATGCAAAAAAGAATTTGGCGCCTAAGACATACGCAAGGTACATATCTTATTTAAAACGTATAAATTCAGCAATCGGTCACATTAAACTTGAAGATTTAAAACCCACTCATTTAAACTATTTTTACAAAGAGTTATCCAAACCTGGAATTAGTCTTAAAACAAAATATAATGAAAACAGAAAAGAAATTGGAGATGGAAGACTTGCACCTAAAACTGTTTTAGACCATCATAGAGTAATATCAAAAATTTTAAACACTGCTGTGAAATGGCAGATAATTAATGAAAATGTTGCTCGACGTGCTGACCCACCAAAAGTACCTTATCGAGAAATTAATGTATTAGACGAACAGGAAACCAAAAAATTAATGTTGGCATTAAATCAAGAAAGCATACAACATAAAACAATGATAATGATTTTACTTTTAACAGGAATTAGACGAGGTGAACTGTTTGGACTTGAGTGGAAAGATATTGATTTTAAAAATCAAACTATGAAGATTGCTAGGACATCTCAATATGTGGGAAACCGTCAATTAATAACAAAAGAGCCTAAAACCCATTCGGGAATTAGAACTCTTTCAATAGGCAATTCATTATGTGCTTTGCTAAAAAGTTATTACAAATGGCAACTACAACAAAAATTAAAAGCTATTTCTTGTTGGGGCGAAACCGATAGATTGTTTACATCTTGTGATGGCACACCAATGTACCCTGATTCATTAACAAAATGGTTCCAAAACTTTTTGAAACGAAACAATCTGCCAAAAGTAACCTTACATTCGTTAAGACATACAAACGCAACATTAATGATTGCGGAAGGTACAGACATAAGAACTGTTTCAAATCGTCTAGGACATGCCCACACTTCAACCACTTTAAATATTTATGCTTATGCTTTGAAATCAAAAGACCAAGAAGCAGCCGATAAATTGGATTGTCTATATGATAATATAAATATTTGTTAATATCAATTGAATTCTTTTTCATAATTTGATATAATCAAATTCGAGGAGGGATTTAATGGTTAAATTGTATTTTAATAATAATCAAACGAATGCGGAAATACTTTTGAATGGATTTTGGAATCATGATTTGCCAGATGTTTTAAATATCAACAGTTTATGTCCGTACTTAGAAGATGTAATCGAATATATAAATAACAAAAAATGCGATTTTTATTCTCAAAAAGATACAGGGTTTATTTATAAGTTTAAAAACATACAATCTCCATCGTACATTGTAAAACCTGGCGTTGAAGCTATAGTTTATTACAATTATAAAAAGAATAAAAGTCTAAGGGAAATGCAAGTTCCAAATTTGTTGCATTATTTAGCATTTTTATATAATTCACTTCATGCATTTGGAGATGTGTTTGAAAAACTATATTTAGATGAATCTAATCAGAAATATGTGGAAAATTCTAATTCATTTCCTGTTTTTAGCGAAACATTTTATATTGATACTGGCTATGATGAAGAAGAGGTTGAATTTGGTACTTTTACAGATGAGAATAATAAGACTCACTCGCGTATTTCTTTTGACTGTTCAAAAAATAGAATATTAAAAGAACAAGGTGCATACATTTATAAACTAAAAATGGATATAGAATCATTTTATCCTAATATTTACACTCATTATCTAGAAAAAATAAAAGATTATGAGCCATATAAATCGTTATGTATACCTGACGATTATTTTTGCTTTTTAGATGAATATAACATGAAAGTTAACAATAATCAAACGAAAGGCATACCAACAGGTGTGTTTTCTTCCCAAATCTCAGCCGAACTATGTATGCTTTGTGTAGATTTTGAAATAAGAAAACAAACAAAAGATTTAGATATTGGATATATTAGATATGTTGATGATTTGTCTTTTTATTCTGATTCAAAAGATGAATTAGAAAAAGTAAAATCAATAGTACAAAAAATATTAAACAATTATAGATTAAGAATAAACGGAAACAAAACAGAGATAACAAAAAACATATATGAACAACAACAAATTTATTATACTGAAATAAAAAATTATTTTCCGTTTTTGTTTCAAGATTCAAGTAAAACTTTTAATATGGATGATTATAAAAGATATGTTTCTCAATGCTTAACTAAAGGAAGAATATCACAGATTAAAAGTTTATTAACAACAACTTATAAATTTTTGCAAAAGAAGCAAAATGAAGAAGAGAGTGAAAAACTAAAAGATATAATTTTAAATGAGTTGTTTAATTATTTATTACAATTATCGTTCGAAGAAGTGTTGCTGAGTGTACATATTTACAAAATTCTAAATTTAATTATCGAAAATTCAGAAAATCAGGAAAGATTAATAAAAACCCTAAGAAACAAAACAAAATATGTAAATTTAGAGCATTCAGACACTTTAATGCAAATATGGCATTATTATATCCTCTCAAAAAATATTCCTAACAGCGAATTTATCAATTTACTTGTTTCTGAATCTATTGAGAATCCCATCATAATCACAATGTCTGTAAAAGAAGGTGAAAAAGAAAACAAAAAATTGATTGATTATATAATTAGAAAGTTCTCCTTTGAAGATTCTGAGTGGAAAAGTCACATTATGTTTTCTAAATGGTGGCTACCTTTATTCAAAATCTATTTAGTAGATGGCTATAACTATTATAGCTTTTATAATTCGAAAAACTTCCCAAGAATTCTATCCCTTTTTAAATATATTTTTTAAAAAATGAAACTACAGGAGGGAAATTAGGGGGAAATCTGTTGAATTTGTCAAATTTAATATAAATAGAAAAAGCCTCTAACCGTCTTGGTTAAAGGCTTTTAAATTGGTTGCGGAGGCTGGATTTGAACCAACGACCTTCGGGTTATGAGCCCGACGAGCTACCATACTGCTCCACTCCGCGATATATTCTCTTTTCGAGTGCTTATATATAATACACTACTCGCTTTAAAATGTCAACCCCTAATTTTGTTTTTTAATAAATTGTTCATTTTCTAGGCGTCTATTTATTATATTATATTCTTTTTTAGTTCAATTATGAATAATCGTTTGCTTTTTAAAAACTTTATGCTATAATATAAAAAAACAAATTAAAGGAGAATATATAATGATTTTTGAAAATAATGATAGAATTGTCTTTGCAGGAGATTCTGTTACTGATATGGGTAGTAATAATCCTGTTGGCGAAGGACTTTTTGACAATGTAGGCAGAGGTTATGTTAGAATCCTTGAAAGTATGTTTGCTGCTTACTACCCTGAAGTGTTTTTAAGAGTTACTAACTCTGGTATCGCAGGAAATACAAGCAGAGATTTGCTCCAAAGATACGATAGAGATGTTGTCCAACTAAAACCTGACTGGGTGTCTATCTGCATTGGTATTAACGATGTTTGGAGACAGTTTGACTGCCCTGCAATGCCTGACACTCAAGTTTTGCCAGATGAATATGAAAAGAATGTTGAAGAAATGATTTTAAAGGTTAAAGATAATGTTAAAGGTGTTTTCGTTTTATCACCTTATATCATTGAGCCATTAAGAGAAGACGCAATGCGCAAAAGAATGGATGAATATGTTGCGATTTGCAAAAAATTAGCCAAAAAATATAATTGCGTTTTTGTCGATTTTCAAAAAATGTATGAAGACTATTGCAAGACAAGACATTCAAGTTATATTGCTTGGGACAGAATTCACCCTAACCAAGTTGGTTCTACTTTGATGGCTAAAGAATTTTTAAAACATTGTGATTTTGACTATCACCACGAGAATTAATATGAACAAGACTTGGAATTATTGTTTTAAACACTTATTTTGTGAAAAAACAAATTTATTTTACGACCATCTTTATAGTCACGAAAAGAATGGAAACATAAGCGGTTTGCCAACGATAGAGCAGATAAGTGCGCAAATTCCTAACCCTAACGGTTGGAGCACAGGTATGGAAGACTCGGTTGTTTGCGGTAGTATGATGCTTGACTGCGCTGTTGAAAAAGGTGAAAAGCAACTAATCAACAATATAGTTGATGGTCTGATTTTGTGTGCTACTTGTTCGAATGAGCCAGGGTTTATTGCTCGTAGTGTTTCGCCTGTTGATCAAAAAAGCCACTATTCTAACAGTTCGCGTGACCAATATACGCATTTTATTTACAGTTTAACTCATCTTTATTTTTCGTCATTTTGCGATGATGAGCAAAAGCAAAAAATCAAAGAGATTTTTGTAGATGTGGCAGACAGAATGACAAGATGTGTTACTGCCGAAAATGATTATGAGTTTTTGCGAGAAGACAACAAAAAAGGGCTTTGCTTTAAAATGTGGGGAGAGATAGGCAAACACGAATATTTGCGACTTCCTATGTTTTATTTAGCCGCTTTTCTTGTTTCAAAAAATGAGAAATATAGAGATTTATATTTAAAATACCGCGATGAAGCGCTTGAAAAATCTTTTGGCTTTGATTATGAAAACGCGCACGCTGCTTATCCTGTTTTGCAAATGCAGTATTCTTTAAAATACATCTATGATTTTGATGATGATACTACTGTGAAATCAAAGTGCAAAGAGTTGATGAAAAGCGCGAGCGATATATTCTCAAAAAAGGCGAAAGAGTATTATAAATCGTTGCTT
>JAZNOH010000224.1:0-2423 GCA_045580715.1 Clostridia bacterium | reverse complement strand
ATATGGGGTTTAAGATTACAAAAGAATCTCTTTCTTGTGAAGGGTTTAAAGTTTACAACGCATTTTGTTGCGAGATGGGAGATCAAAAACTACCTGAAGAAAAATTTCTTCATATTCCTCTTGAACTTTCTTGCAACAAGTATTATAATATGTTAGTGGATAAAAAAATTCGTGAGCTAAAAAAGGTGATTAAAGGTCTTGGAAATGCTAAAACACCCGATTGTTCTGAAATTGATTATTATAAGAAGCTGTTGGGTGAAATTGAAAAATTATAATAAATCAGAAGGGATTATGACAATGAAAATTAAGGAAGGTTTTATTTTAAGAGAAGTTGCCGGAACTTTTGTTATTATATCTACAGGTGACGATAATCTTGACTTTAAGGGCGTTATTACCGTGAATGAGGTTGGCGCTTTGATTTGGCGCGGAGTTGAAGCAGGGAAGAGCACCAAAGAAATTGTTGATAAAATTTTATCTGAATATGATGTCGAAAGGGATGTTGCAACAGTTGATTGCGATGAATTTTTGCAACAGCTAATCGATAAAAACATTATTGAAAGATAAAAATATCCTTAATCCCATCACGAATTTTTACATATTAAAAAATAAAGCAACCGTCTTTTAAAACGACGATTGCTTTTTTTACATAATTTTAGTCATCATATCCATTTGGGTGTCTTTCTTGCCATCTCCAGCTATCTTCACACATTTCGCTGACTCCTCTTGTTGCTTCCCACAAAAGTTCTTCCTTAGCTTTTTTAGGATTTGCATAACACTCGGCAATATCACCAGGTCTTCTTTCATCTATCTGATAAGGAATTTTTTTGCCACAGGCTTCTTCAAAAGCGTGCAAAAGTTCTAAAACTGAATATCCGTTACCTGTTCCTAAATTATATATATGTACTCCTGATTCTCCTGTTTTCTTTTCAATGGACTTTAAATGTCCCAATGCCAAATCAACAACATGAATATAGTCTCTTACACCTGTTCCGTCCTTTGTATCATAATCATCGCCGAAGATGTGAAGCTTTTCTAATTTTCCTACTGCAACCTGAGAAATATATGGCAAAAGATTGTTTGGAACACCCTTTGGGTCCTCTCCCATATCTCCGCACTTATTTGCACCAATTGGATTAAAATATCTCAAAAGTGTTATTGACCATTTATTATTTGCCTTATAAACATCCTGCAATATATTTTCAATCATAAGCTTTGTTGCACCATATGGATTTGTTGTTGACAAAGGGAAATCTTCTGTAATCGGCACAGTTTTTGGAGTTCCGTAAACTGTTGCAGATGATGAGAAAACCAGATTGTAAACATCATACTTCTGCATAATATCAATAAGATTAAGAGTTCCTGTTATATTATTATGATAATATCTTATCGGAATTTTTGTTGACTCACCAACAGCCTTTAACCCTGCAAAGTGAATTACTGAATCAAACTTTTCACTTTTAAAAACATTTTCGACATCTTCATAATCCAATAAATCTACTTTATAAAAATTAAAATCCTTGCCCGTTATTTTCTTAACTACATCAAGACTTTTTTCACTTGAATTATCAAGATTATCTAAAACTCCAATTTCATAACCTGCGTTTAATAACTCGACGCATGTATGACTTCCTATATACCCCGCTCCGCCAGTTACTAATATTTTCATTTTGAGAGCTCCTTTTTTTATTCTACTAACATTATATATTACAATAATAAAAATTTCAATATAATAATTGTTTTTTTTCCTATTATATGATACAATATAAAAAAAATCTAAAATGGTGAAAAAAATGAAACTTATTGATTTACACAATCACACAACCTTTAGCTATGACGGAGTTAACAGTTGTGAGGAAATAATAGAAAATGCACTCTCAAAAGGGATTGAGGTTATCGGTATTTGTGACCACCAATATTCCCTTGGTTCTGATATAAGAGAATATATAAGAAAAGTTAATGAGTGTAAAAGAAAATATAAAAATAAAATTGAGGTTTTATGCGGACTTGAAATCGGAACCCGCCCTGAGCCTCGTGATTTGGTTATGTCCTCAATTAAAGATATTGACTATTGCTTATTTGAATGTCTTGATTCTCCCATTGCTATGGATTTTTATGAATTTTTAGAGTGGGTAAAATTATTTGATATGCCAAAGGGCTTTGCTCATACAGACATTTTTTTACTTTCCGAAAGGTATGGAATTGATATTATTAAAATTATGAGGGAAAATAATATTTTCTGGGAAATTAATACATCAGGAAACTATTCCTATTACTATGATTTTATAACAAACAGAGAAAAACAGGAAATTATTAAAAACAGCGGTTTGACACTTTCTGTCGGCTCTGATACACAGTGGATAAAGGATTTAAATGTTAATAAATTAAAATCATGTCAAGACTTAATCGAAAAACTTGGCATTCCT
>JAZNOH010000223.1:0-2262 GCA_045580715.1 Clostridia bacterium | reverse complement strand
AAATAGCTACCATGTTCATGTTTCGGAAGAAATTGATGCATTTAGTAAGCTTGCATTTGAATCTCAGTTCCAGGCACTTTCTCCAGGTGGTGCAATCAGTTATGTTGAAGTACCTAATATGCAAAATAACATTAAAGCTGTGTTAGATGTTATGAAATTTATCTATGATAATATTATGTATGCAGAGCTTAACACAAAATCTGACTGTTGTCAGGCTTGCGGTTATGAGGGTGAAATTCAAATTATTACAGATAAAGACGGAAAGCTTATTTGGGAATGCCCTAATTGCGGATGCCAGGATCAAAGCAAAATGAATGTTGCAAGAAGAACTTGTGGTTATATTGGAACACAATTCTGGAACCAAGGAAGAACACAAGAAATAAAAGAAAGAGTATTACATTTATAATATGAATTATTGTAACATAAAAAAATTTGATATTGCAGATGGCATAGGTGTAAGAGTTACTTTATTTGTATCAGGATGCACTCATCATTGTGAGGGTTGTTTTCAACCCGAAACCTGGAATTTTGATTATGGAGAATTATTTACCGAGGATGTAGAAAAAGAAATTATTGAGGCTCTTAAACCTGATTATATTGACGGGTTAACGCTTTTAGGAGGAGAACCTTTTGAGATAGAAAATCAGAAAGCACTTCTCCCCTTTCTTAAAAAAGTGAAAAATATTTACCCTAAAAAAACAATATGGGCATATTCAGGCTATACATTTGAAGAGTTAACAAATGATTCTCGTGCAAAATGTGAGTATACTGATGAAATATTATCATTAATTGATGTTTTAGTTGATGGAGAATTTAAAATTGATTTAAAAAATATTAGCTTGAAATTTCGAGGAAGCTCCAATCAACGAGTAATTGATGTTAAAGAAACATTAAAAAAGGGTGAAATAGTATTGTTTCTTGATTAAAAAAATCCACTGCAATAAAAATTGCAGTGGATTTTTTATAAAAATAATAGACAAAACAAAATAAAAGGTGTATAATAAAAAGAGTTAAATTAATCTCATAATTACGAGAGAAAAGGAGATTTTATTATGGATAATATGGTAAATATAATGTCACATCCACTTATCACACATAAGCTATCAATTATGCGTGATAAAAACACATCAGTCAAGGATTTTCGTGAATGTGCTCATGAGGTTGCTTTGTTAATCGGATATGAAGCAACCAAGGACCTTAAATTAGAGGACTATGATGTGGAAACACCAATCAGAAAAACTGTTGGTAAAAGAATTCAAAGACAGGTTGCGCTTGTTCCTATATTAAGAGCAGGTTTGGGTATGGTTGATGCTATTATGGATTTAATACCTGCATCAAAAATAGGACATATCGGACTTTACAGAAATGAAGAAACTTTAGAGCCTGTTGAATATTATTGTAAACTCCCTACTGATATTTCTGAAAGACAGGTTTTGGTGCTTGATCCTATGCTTGCTACAGGCGGAAGTGCTGTTGCAGCTATTAATTTTATTAAAAATCGTGGTGCTAAAAACATTAAATTTGTCTGCATTATTGCAGCTCCTGAAGGTATTAAAACATTGAGAGAAGCTCATCCAGATGTTGAAATTTTCTGTGGAGCATTAGATGAAGGCTTAAACGAAAACGGTTATATTGTTCCAGGCCTTGGCGATGCTGGTGACAGATTGTTTGGCACACTTTAAAATCTTATAGTTTTCTTGGTTTATTTTTAAAATTTTTGTTGTATTTGATAAAAATAAACTAAACTTATTTACATTATATTTCTTTTTTACTATAATTAAAATTATTAACTAAATATTTTGAAAGGGATGTTTTAAAATGGAAATTAAAATCACAAAAAATACTGCTCCAAAGCAAAAACCTACAGACCAATCTACACTTGGCTTTGGTAAATATTATACAGACCATATGTTCATAATGAACTATGATGAAGGACAAGGCTGGCACGATGCAAGAATTGTTCCTTATGCTCCAATACAGCTTGACCCTGCAGCAATGTGCTTACACTATGGTCAAGAGGTTTTCGAAGGAATGAAAGCATATAAGGCTGTTGATGGAGGAATTCAACTTTTCAGACCAGAAAAGAATATGGCAAGATTAAATGTTTCTAACGAGCGTTTATGTATTCCACTAATTGATGAAGATTTTTGTGTTGAAGCAATTAAAAAGCTTGTTGAAGTTGACCAGGACTGGATTCCAACTCAAGCAGGAACATCACTATACATAAGACCTTTCATTTTTGCAATTGACCCACATGTCGGA
>JAZNOH010000222.1:0-7415 GCA_045580715.1 Clostridia bacterium | reverse complement strand
TGGAAAGATACTGTTTCCTTCAAAGATTTAGCTTTAACAACTCAAAGTAATTATAACAATGGCTTTAACCATCTACAACCGCTGCATAACATTCAGTTTTCAAATTTAAGAGCAGCACATTATGAAAAAATAATTTCTAACCTATCAAAACAACATAAAAACAAAGACCCTGAACCGCTTTCATTTTCTGCGAAAAACAAAGTGAAAATTATGCTCGGTCTTTTATATAAGTATGCAATGCAGAACGATATATGTGACAAAAACTATGCTCAATTCATACACTTATCAAAAGAGGAAAAGAAAGAAAAAGAAACTTTCACATTAGAAGAAATAAAAATCTTCCTTGAGAACGATAATATCGAATATGTTGACACTATTTTAATTCTGCTATATACCGGTATGAGAATTAATGAAATGTTAAATCTTGAAAAGTCTAACATTGATTTAGAAAACAATACTATAACCGGCGGACTAAAAACAGATGCAGGTAAAAACAGAATAATACCAATACATCCCAAAATCAGAAAATATATTGTTAATCGTTATAATAACGCAATAGATAGACTCTTTTATAAAAATGATAATGAAGTATTGACGGACGACTATTATAGAAAATATATTTATTATCCAATCTTGGAAGAATTAAATATACCAAAGAAAACAATTCACTGTACAAGACACACAACAGCAACCTTACTTGCACAAAGTGGTGCTGATATAAATGCAATCAAACAAATCTTGGGACATTCAAACTATGCATTTACTGCAGACACTTATACTCATGTAGATATAAACTTTTTACAAAATGCTATAAATAAGATATAGTTTTGTATATTGTATGTATATTACACTTCTATTTTTAACTATTTTTAGCACTTTAAAAATGGCTTGGTTACTGCGTTCACCCCACACTTGAAAACCTCTGACTCATTCTGTGAGGGTTCGAATCCTTCTTCCGCAGCCAAAAAAATAATACATCCGTCAGGATGTATTATTTTTTTGCATTGATTTAGGGAAGGATGAGACCCCGAGAGGGTGAGATAGCGTAGTTCCCAAGAGAACAAGCAATGCGCAGTTCGATTGGTTGAACGAAGCATACAGCGAAGGCAACGCCTGAGTCGTAATCCTTCTTCCATAATATAAATTCTTTTCGAGTTTGACACATACTAAATGTCATATTTTATACCATTATAACATATAATCATTTTAATGACAAGCACAAAATGTCGAGGAGATGATTATTTGTATAAGAACAAAAATGTTGATGGAAGTTTAAACATAAGTGGAAAGAAAATTTCTAAATTAAGAAAACAACTTTCACCAAAAGTATCGCAAAGAGCATTAGCTGATATGCTCCAGCTTCAAGGAATTGATTTGGATAAAAATTCGATACAAAGAATGGAAAGTGGTCAAAGATTTATTACAGATATAGAATTAAAGGCTTTAGCAAGAATTTTGAATACAACAGCTGATGATTTATTATCAGAAGAATAATTTTCCCAAAACCCATTGACAAAAAGTTATTTTTAGTGCATAATATAGAATATATTATTTAAAAGCAATGATGAAGAGAAGTAACATAGGAGTTCGTTTTCAGTGAGTATGGGATAGTGCGAACCATATAATTGAGCCTGTGCGAATAACACTTCGGAGCTGCAATCTGAACATTATTTTTATAATTATTAGGTGCGTCGTTTGGCTATGCGTTAATTAGCAAGGTCTTGACAGAGACTAAAGTGACCGATATTTCGGTAATATAGGTGGTACCACGGGAAGCACAGCTGCTCGTCCTATAGTTTTAGGATAAGTATGCTGTTTTTTTATTTATATTGTAAGGAGAAAAGCCATGAGAAATCTTCAAATTCCAAAAGATTACAAAAGTTCGCTTACATTGCGAGAAACACAAAAAGCAATTAAACTTATTAAGGACACATTTCAAACCTCCCTTTCTGATGCGCTAAATCTTGACAGGATTACTGCACCAATAGTTGTTACTAAAGAAAGTGGAATAAATGATGACTTAAATGGTGTTGAAAGAAAGGTCGACTTTGATTTAAAAGAAATTCCAGGCAGTCATTGTGAGATTGTTCAATCGCTTGCAAAATGGAAACGAATGGCATTGTACCGCTATGGATATTCTGCAGGTCAGGGTATATATACAGATATGAATGCAATCAGACGAGATGATGATATGGATAATCTTCATTCTATCTTTGTTGACCAATGGGATTGGGAAAGAATAATTAAAGAAGAAGATAGAAATATCGAATTCTTAAAAGAAATTGTTAAAAGAATTGTTAAAGCAGTTTCCTATACTGCTGACAGAGTCAGATATAAGTTCCCTAAAATAACCACTAAAATATCAAGCAAGGTCTTTTTTGTAACAACTCAGGAATTAGAGGATATGTATCCCGGAATGAGTCCGAAACAAAGAGAAAACACAATAACCAGAGAAAAGGGAACTGTGTTTATTATGCAAATAGGCTCAAAATTAAAGAGCGGAGAAAAACATGATGGCAGAGCACCTGATTATGATGATTGGAGCTTAAATGGTGACCTTATGTTCTGGAATGATGTCCTAAATTGTGCAGTAGAAATAAGTTCTATGGGAATTAGGGTTGATGAAAAATCATTAGCAAAACAATTAGAAATTGCCAACATGGAAGAAAGAAAGAAATATAAATATCACAGTATGATATTAAATAAAGAACTTCCACTTACAATCGGCGGAGGAATTGGACAGTCAAGACTATGTATGTTGATATTACAAAAAGCTCATATTGGTGAAGTTCAGGTTTCTGTATGGAGCGACGATATGATTAAAACCTGTGCTGATAATGGAATAATATTACTATAAAAAAATTGCCCTTTACGGGCAATTTTTATTTTTTCACTTTTATTATATATTCCACTCCCCACTCAAAATCATTCTTCTCCATTTGAGCGTCGGCACCGCTTTCTCTCATCAAGTCAACTGCTTGTTTAACAGTATTTGTAAATAATCTTATATCGTGAATTTCATTTACTTTAACAGTTTGCTTTTTCTTCATTTTTTCGCAAAGCATCTGGGAAATCATTTCTTCACTCTGACGAACATTCAAATTGTTATCGCATATATTCCTAACTGCTATCAGTTGTTTCTCAGGGTCAAGATTTAACAATGCTCTTGCATGTCTTTCAGTTAGTGCATATTCTCTTATAATTTTTCTCACAATTGGTGTCAATTTTAATAACCTTATTTTATTAGCAACAGTTGATTGACTTTTTCCAAGCTTTCTTGCAATATCATCCTGTGTCATACCCTGTTCTTTTATTAATTTCTGATAACCCTCTGCAATTTCAAAAAAAGAAAGGTCCTCTCTTTGAAGGTTTTCAAGCAATGCTAAAATTGCAGATTTATCATTATCAGCATTAATCACTATTGCAGGTATGGTATCAATTCCTGCAAGCTGAGTTGCTCTCATTCTTCTCTCTCCTGTAACCAACTCATAGCCACATCTGATTTTTCTCACCGTAATTGGTTGAATTACTCCATATTGAATTATTGACTCTGATAATTCTCTCAATGCAGTTGCATCAAAAAATCGTCTTGGTTGATTAGGATTAGGTTTTATAGAGTTAACAGGAATTTCACACACATGCATTTTCCTCTTGGTGTTCTTAATTGTTTCAATCATATTCATCATACTACAATCCTCTCTAAAATACTGGTGCAGTTTCGGAAGCACTTGGGTGTGGAACTAAGGCTTCCGATACTGCCCTCGGTGTGGTGGAAGGTATAAAGCAAATTTACATATGTATTTTGTCCAAGATGGGAGCAAGAGACAATTTACATGAATTTCATCTGCTTTACGAATATGATTATATCACACTTTTTTCAAAATGGAAGAAAAACCGTTCGACAAGAAATTATCGTCTTATCTCTTTTTTTTGGTTTCCTTCAAATTATAACAACTGTCGATAGGATTTTTTGTCACAATTCCTGCTTTTCTTGGATATTGCATCGGAGTATGTCTTACTTTTTTCACGATAATTATCTTATGGGAGAGATCTGTGTAAGGTATTTTTGCCTCATATACATCTTCAACCTCTCCTCCGAGAATTGTTATTGCTCGATTGGCTTGTTTTAACTCATCCTCAGCAAGAGGACCTTTTAAGGCTAAAAATCTTCCTCCGATTTTTAAAAATGGTATGCACAATTCCGACAAAACACTCATATTTGCAACTGCTCTTGAAACAACAGTATCAAACTGTTCTCTCATTCTTCTTGCTCCGTCTTCTGCTCTGGAATGTTCAAATCTCACATCTTGTATATTTAAATCTTCACACACAGCTTTTAAAAAAGTTATTCTTTTATTTAGTGAATCTAAAAGTGTCAAATCTATACCGGGCTTACTAATCTTTAAAACAAGCCCTGGAAATCCTGCTCCGCATCCGACATCAATAGTTTTCCCCTTAACATATCCTGTTGAAATAGCACTCATACTGTCTAAAAAATGCTTTGTTGCAATTTGTGTTTCATCAGTTATTGCAGTTAAATTTATTTTTTCATTCCAACTAACTAATAGTTTGGAATATTTTATTAATCTTTCTATTTGTTCATCATTAAGCTCACAACCAAGCTCAATACTTCCAGATTTTAATATCTCTCTCATTCTATTCCCTCTCGTATGAAGAATTTATTTAGCTTATATTATATAACATTATTTAAAAATGTGCAATAATACTTGCAAAAAAAAGATAAATGTATTAAAATATATGTAATAATTACGAAGGGTGCTTTTTTAATGTACGGATATGAAACTTTTCATGATGATATAATAAAAGAGCTTGTTAAAAATGTTCACAACGGACAAAACAGACAGGCATATTTATTTGTCGGACCTGATGGTGTCGGCAAACACGAGGCAGCAAACTTGTTTGCAGCCTCATTGGCATGCTCTAATACAGAAATTGCACCTTGTGGAAAGTGTCAGGCATGCATAGGCGCTAAAAGCCGTACAAACCCTGATATTGTATATATTGAACCGACAGATAAAAAAGTTATTTCCGCAGAGCAGGCGCGTTCAATTGTAACAGATGCATATATAAAACCATTTGAATCCAAGAAAAAGATTTATATTATAAATGACGGCTCAAAACTTAACGAATTTTCACAAAATTGCCTTTTGAAGATTTTGGAAGAGCCTCCGGAATATGTTGTCTTTATAATTATTGCAACAAGCGAAACTGTCCTTTTGCAGACTGTTTTATCCCGTTGTACTCTTGTTCGCTTTCCCATTGTTAATAAAGATGCTCTAAAAGAATTTATTAAATCAAACTATCCTGAATACATTGAACAGTCAGATTTATTATATTCTTTGTCATCAGGTTCACCAGGAAATATCCGAACAATAATTGAAAATCCTGATTATGAAGATTTAAGAAAAGAAAGCTTTAAAATGCTTGTACCTCTTATGTCCCGACACAAAATTTCTGCTTACACAATTTGTGATTTTATTGAATCAAATGCTGATAACGCAGAACTGATTATTGATTTTTGGCAGAGTTATCTTCGTGATATTATGCTTATTCAAAATGGAAACAGCAAACTTATTATAAATATTGATATGCAAGAAGACTTACAAAATCTTGCAAACAAAATGAAGGATAGTTTCCCAATAATTGCATTAGAACAAACAGTTTTAGCAAAAATGATGTTGAAAAGATATGTGAATTTGCATAATTTAGCACTATCTCTGTCATTTTCGATAAAAAAAAGACTATATAATTAACAAATTTAAACACTTTTTTTATTGTAATTTTTGTTAATCTATGTTATAATTTATGTATTTTAGTAGTGTAGGAAGGAATTGTAAGAAATGAGTAATAAAAACTTCTCAGAAATTACCCCTGAGATTATTTCATTAAGCGAGAAATGTATTAAAAATGGTACGATTAATCCTGAATTATATAATAAGTACGATGTTAAAAGAGGCTTGAGAGACAAACACGGAAAAGGTGTCTTAACAGGTCTTACTGAAATCGGAGAGGTTAAATCATATACTATTGATGATGGCGAAATTATTCCATGTGAGGGAAAGTTGTATTATCATGGTGTTGATATAGAGAAATTAGTTGATGGATTCGCTTCAGATAATAGATTTGGATTTGAGGAAACAACATATTTATTGTTGTTCGGAGAGCTTCCGACAAAAGAACAGCTTGATAATTTCTGTTCAATCCTATCGGATTACAGGTCACTGCCAACAAGCTTTGTCAGGGATATAATTATGAAAGCTCCATCACAGGATATGATGAATACATTAGCAAGAAGTGTTTTGACAATGTACTCATATGACGAAAACCCTGACGATACATCATTGCAAAATGTGTTAAGACAATGCTTGCAGATGATATCTATTTTCCCACTTTTATCGGTATATGGCTATCAGGCACACAGACATTATCAATATGGAAAGAGCTTATTTATACATACTCCACCAAGAGAACTATCAACTGCTGAAACAATTTTGTATACATTAAGAGCTGATAAAAAATATACACCATTGGAGGCAAAATTGTTAGATGCCTGCTTAGTTGTGCACGCAGAACACGGTGGCGGAAATAACTCAACCTTCACAACTCATGTTGTTTCATCATCGGGTACAGATACATATTCAACTATTGCAGCATCATTGGGCTCTTTAAAGGGACCAAGACACGGTGGTGCAAACAAAAAAGTTATCCAAATGTTCTCCGATATGAAGGAAAAGGTTAAAGACTGGACCAACGAAGATGAAGTAAGAGAATACTTAAAAGGTATCTTGAATAAGACAGAATTTGATAAATCAGGTCTTATCTATGGTATCGGCCACGCAGTTTATACTATCTCTGACCCAAGAACTGAAATATTGAAGAAAATGATAAGACCTCTGGCTGCAGAAAAGAATAAACTCGATGAGCTTGCTCTATATGAAATGGTTGAGAGAATAGCACCTGAATTATTAAAGGAAAAGAGAAACAGAGCAGTAAGTGCTAATGTTGATTTTTACAGCGGATTTATTTATAGTATGCTTGAATTACCACTTGAGCTATATACTCCGATATTTGCAATATCGAGAATTTCAGGATGGAGTGCTCACAGAGTTGAGGATATTATGAATTCAGGTAAAATTATAAGACCTGCATATAAAAATGTAGCAAAACACTCTCAATATTTACCACTAAATGAAAGGTAGAAAAAATCCTATGGAAAATTTCCATAGGATTTCTTTTTTAGTTATTAGCCCATTTAATAATGAATTTTGAAAGTATTGATAAAACAACCGCACTTATAATTATTTCAGGAATCATATATGAACCGTTATATGTAACAGAATATGCTAACACTCCCTGTCCCTCTTCGCCATACACTCCCCAGATTAGTATTCCCG
>JAZNOH010000221.1:0-16758 GCA_045580715.1 Clostridia bacterium | reverse complement strand
ACACCAATGTTTAGCATATTGTCACACTTTCATCAGACTTAACAATTTCACCGATTACATACGCATCTTCGCCATTGGCTTTTAAAATCTCAATCGTTTTATCCACATCTTCTTTGCTGACAACACAAGTCATTCCAACACCCATATTGAATGTGTTGAACATATCTCTCTCGGAAATACCACCTTTTTTTGCCAGCAATTCAAATATCGGAAGCACCTTAACAGCACTTCTTTGAACCTTTACACCAAAGCCCTCAGGAATACTTCTTGGAATATTCTCATAAAAGCCTCCGCCTGTAATATGTGAAACAGCCTTAACTGTCACCTTTTCAAATAAAGCAAGCATTGATTTAACATAAATCTTAGTAGGAGTCAAAAGAGTTTCACCGATTGATTTTCCGCCAAGCTCTGCTATAGGTGTTTTTATATCTGCATTTTCAACATCAAATACCTTTCTTACTAACGAGAAACCATTTGAGTGAACACCGCTTGATGCCAATGCAACAACAACATCACCCTCTTTAATCTTGGAATTATCCAAAACCTTTGACTTATCAACAACACCAACAGTAAAGCCTGCAAGGTCATATTCATCAACAGGATAGAAACCTGGCATTTCTGCAGTTTCTCCACCTATAAGCTCACAACCTGCCTGAACGCAACCCTCTGCAATACCTGAAACAATATCGGCAATCTTTTCAGGATAATTCTTGCCACAAGCAATATAGTCAAGGAAGAATAATGGCTTTGCACCACAACATAAAACATCGTTAACACACATAGCGACGCAGTCAATTCCGACTGTATCATGCTTGTCCATTAAAAATGCAAGCTTTAATTTTGTTCCGACACCATCTGTTCCGCTTACCAAGACAGGCTTTTCTAACCCTGTCATATCAAGTTCAAAAAGACCACCGAAACCACCGATATCATCTGATTTTCCGTTAATCATTGTTCTTGCAATATGTTTTTTCATTAATTCAACAGCCTTATAGCCTGCTGTGATGTCAACACCTGCTGCAGCGTAGCTATCTGATCTTGATTTATTATTACTCATTGTTAAATCTCCTTTTCGTTTAGTAAATTTATTCGCGTCCGTTCCAGCAGTAAGTGCATAATTTGCAAGGCTCTAAGCCAATTGCCTTCAAAGTCCCCTCTATTGACTGGAATTCCAGTGATGAGAAATTAAACTTCTCACAAATTGCTTTTCTCAATTTTTTTCCACGCTCGGTTTTTGAATCGCTGTATTCCTCAATGTAGTTTAGTCCCTCTTCACCCTCAAGCTCAACAATAATCTTTCTTGCAATCAATTCCATATCACTTGTTGCTCTTGAGAAATTAAGATATTTACAACCATACATAATCGGAGGACAAGCAGAACGCATATGCACAGACTTTGCACCGTTATCATATAAAAACTCAACTGTTTCTCTTAACTGTGTGCCTCTTACGATTGAGTCATCTATAAACAATAAATTTTTATCTTCAATAAGCTCATGCACAGGTATCAGTTTCATTTTTGCAATCTTGTTTCTGTCCGACTGATTTGTTGGAGTGAAACTTCTTGTCCAGGTCGGAGTATATTTTATAAATGGTCTTGCAAAAGGAATTTTGCTTTCGTTTGCATAGCCTATTGCATGAGGTGTTCCTGAATCAGGAATTCCGCAGATATAGTCTATATCACCATAATTTTCTGTTGCCTTGTCGTTCTGGGCCATAATCTCTCCGTTACGACAACGCATAACCTCAACATTGATGTTCTCGTAATTTGATGTAGAATAACCAAAATATGTCCACAGGAAGGAACAAATTTTCATTTCCTCACCAGGTTCTTTCAACTGCACCAGACTATCAGCAGTTATTTCAACAATTTCTCCTGGGCCTAATTCCTTTTCATCGTGATATCCAAGCTTTTTATAAGCAAAGGACTCAAATGACACGCAATATCCCTCATCATTTTTTCCAATGAGAACAGGAGTTCTTCCAAGCTTGTCACGAGCTGCAATCAATTTTCCCTCATTTGTTAAAATCAATATTGATGCTGAACCGTCAATAACCTCGTGAGCAAATTTAATACCCTCAGCAAAGCTTGATTTTTGATTTATGAGTGACGCAATCAACTCAACAGAATTGACTCTGCCACCTGTCATTGCATTAAAATGTCCACCTGATGAGAACAAATATTTATCAATTAATTCTTCGCCGTTATTCACTCTGCCGACTATACTGATTGCATAAGTACCGACATTTGAACGAATTAAAAGCGGTTGAGGGTCAGAATCACTTATAGAGCCTATTGCCGCAGTTCCCTTCATTTCCTCAAAAATATGCTCAAACTTTGTTCTAAACGGGGAATTTTCGATGTTGTGAATATCCCTTTGCAATCCGCGTTCCTTGTCATATGCTGCCATTCCGCCTCTTTTTGTTCCGAGATGAGAATGATAGTCAGTTCCAAAAAACACATCTCCTATTGCATCGTGCTTAGAAACTGTTCCAAAAAAACCACCCATTAGCTGTTTTTCTCCTTTCGGGCTGTAGTTAAATTAATATTTCAAATTCTTATCCTTTTCTATGACCTCGTTTGTCATTTTAACTCTCATATCCAAAAGCTTATTTGCCAATTCATCGTCTGACAATGCAAGAATCTGCATCGCAAGAATTGCAGCATTAACCGCTCCATCAATAGCAACAGTTGCAACAGGAATACCTGCAGGCATCTGAACAGTTGATAAAAGGGCATCAAGTCCGTCAAGTGTAGATGCTTTTATAGGAATTCCGATAACAGGGATAGTTGTGTTTGCTGCAATCGCACCTGCAAGGTGAGCTGCTTTTCCTGCTGCTGCAATCAATACTCCAAATCCATTTTCTTTTGCATTAACACTAAATTCCCTTGCTGCCTCAGGTGTTCTATGCGCAGAAAAAATGTGCGCTTCAACACTCACTCCAAATTCTCTCAATTTGTCAATGGCAGGCTGTACCTTTGGCAAATCACTGTCACTTCCCATTATTATTCCGACTTTTTTCAACGCAATCACCCTTTTTTATTGTAATATTTCTAATTTTAAAAAAAATTCAACCATTTATATCATACCATATATAAGTAATTTTTTCAAGCAAATATCACAAGATATTTTATTTTTCGTAATATTAAATAAAAATGTGGCGTTATCTTGCCGATAACACCACAAATTTCACTTTATTAACTTGAAAACATCACTAAAAGCAATAACAATACCCAAAATCATCAATAGCACAAGCCCTATTGTATGAATTAATTCTTCCCTCTGGGCAGAAATCTTTCTCCCTATAATTGCCTCTATCAGCAAAAACACCAGACGCCCTCCGTCAAGAGCAGGTAATGGCAAAAGATTAAAAATTCCAAGATTTATTGTTATCACTGCTGCCAAGAAAAGAACATTAACAAATCCATAGCTGCCTGTTTTCACTGCATCATTAACCACTCCCACAATTCCAACAGGTCCCGATACACTTTCTATTCCCACTGTTCCGCTTATAATATCCCAAAGTGATTTATATACCATTTTGACAACATAAACAGTGTAGTGATAAGAGTATGAGAATATATTATTTAGCCCCACAACCTCACTTTTTGGATTAAAGCCAATTATAAGTCTTTTTTGCGTTTCGCTCTTTCCGACCATTTGTGCAATTTCGTCCTCATTTGCAACAGCTGCATAGTCATATTTTTGAGAGGAGGTATGACCATTTATTGAGGTCACAACCTCAACATAATCCTCCTTATAGTTATAAGTTGTTTCGCTGACAGTCGGCTTAAAAGAAAGAACTAACTCTTCTTCTCCCCTTTTAACCTTAACCTCTGCTAATGTATCCTCGGTAAAGTCAGCAGTGTAAAGGGAAACATCTTGATAAAATCCAATTTTATTTCCGTTAATTTCAAGTATTTCATCACCGGGCATCAATCCTGCCTCGGCTATATACGAATTCTCCACAACTTTATCAACAACAGGGACACTAATTTGATTAGGTTCTCCATCAGGGTGAGGCATCGATGCTGTCATTAAAACAAACAACAAATACCCAAGCACAATGTTTAAAAAAGCTCCCGAAATAAGCACAAGAAATCTCTTATACTTTTTTTGATTGTTTAAGGCTTCTTCATCATTCACGTCGTCTACAAATCTACAATACCCACCGAAGGGAATTACCCTTACTGAATAGAGCGTTTTATGTCCCTGGATTTTGAATATTGCAGGTCCCATACCAACGGAGAATTCTAAAACCCTTATCCCTGTCAACTTTGCCATTATAAAATGACCAAATTCGTGAATTGAAATCAATACCAGAAACATCACTATTGTTATTATTATCGTCAACATTTTTCTAACTCCCCAAAAAAATTAATCAGCCATTTCTCTGACAACACGCCTTGCCTCTTTCTCCACCGCAAAAATCTGTTCAATTGATGGATTTTCTATATTCTTAATTCTGTCCATAGCTTCTCCGATTAATCTTGTTATATCCAGATAAGAAATTTTTCTTTGTCTGAAAAGCTCAACTGCTTCTTCATCTGCACTGTTAAATACTGTCGGCATAGAGCCGCCAATTCTTGCCGCATCATAAGCAAGCTTCAATGCATAAAAGGTCTCCATATCAGGCTCTTCGAAAGTAAGACTTGAATATTTTGAAAAATCCAGTTCATTTCCCCTCATTGGCAATCTTTTCGGATAGGTAATCGCATATTGAATAGGCAGTTTCATGTCAGGAGCACCAAGCTGTGCCATAACCCCATTATCCTTATATTCAACCATAGAATGAACAACACTCTGTCTATGTACCAGCACCTTAATCTGCGATGCATCAACTCCGAACAACCACTTCGCTTCAATCACCTCAAGTCCTTTATTTACAAGGGTTGATGAGTCAATCGTGACTTTAGCACCCATATTCCAGTTAGGATGTTTTAGAGCCTCTTCAAGTGTGACCTTTGAAAGCTCGTCTTTGGTTTTTCCAAAAAACGGACCTCCGGAAGCAGTCAGTATAATCTTTTTTATATCTTTTTTGTCAAAACCCTGCATTGACTGAAATATTGCAGAATGCTCTGAATCAACAGGCAATATTTCTACCCCATATTCCTTGCATAGCTTTGTCACAATATGTCCTCCTGTCACAAGAGTTTCCTTGTTGGCAAGAGCAATATTCTTTTTTTGTTTTATTGCCTCAACAGTCGGTTTTAATCCTGAAATCCCCACAACTGCAGTAACCACCAAATCTGCTCCATTAACAGTTGCAACCTCACAAACACCCTCATTGCCGGATACGATTTTAGTGTTAGTGTCAGAAACCTTTATTTTTAGCTCCTTTGCTTTTTCTTCATCAACCACTGCAGCTATCTTAGGCTTATATTTTCTTATCTGCTTTTCTAAAAGTTCAATATTGGATTGAGCAGACAATCCGTGAATTTTTATATTGGGATATTCGTCTGCCACCTCAAGAGTCTGAGTTCCGATTGACCCTGTGGAACCGATTATAGTAATATTATGTTCGTTTTCCATAATTATGCCTCTTTCGTATTTTCATTTCCTTTATTTTATCATATATAGGAAATCTTGTCAAACAAACAGGCAGTGAGTATGTCATGCATACCACACTGCCTGTCCGCCTCTTATCACTGCTAATATAACAACGGTAAAATCCCACAATTACCTCCCTGTTACATCAAACCAAAAAGCTATTACGATGTTTATTATAATATTAAAAACTCTCAAAAACAATAAGATTTCCGAGAGTTCAGCAAACATCATATTAAGCTTTTAAACATTCCATTGTCACTGTGTCATTATTTAACGCAGTTATGCCATTTATTGCCAAAATGACACAGTTCATTGGCATTTATATAATTTGATGTGACATTTAAGAAACATTTTATTGTGCTTCTAAAATTCGACAAGAACACAAGATATTGTGGTTTTTTCTTTGACAAAACTCTACATTATGTGCTAACAGTCCAAAATTGCAGTACCAATTTTCCCATTTTCAATTTCAATTACGCCAAAATTTCTTGTGTATTTCACGCTTCCAGGGTTAAACAGGGTAATATTGCCCAAATTCATATTATACGGAATGTGAGTGTGACCAAAGATAACTATATCAGCACCAAGAAAAAGTCCTCTTTTTTTAATTGTGTCATATCTTTCTGGCTCTAATTTCACATCATACATATGTCCATGAGTAACAAAAATTTTCTTGTCTCCAATTTCAATTAATTCCTCAATGGGAGCAAGACTAAAATCGCAATTACCCTTGACATATTTAATAGGAATATCTTTAAAAATATTCTCAAGCTCTCTTGCATCAGCCCAGTGGTCTCCTGCGTGAATAATCATATCAATATCCTTTATATTATTAATCATTCTCACACAAGGTTCTATACATTTATGCGTATCTGAAAACACAACCAACCTTTTCAAATCGTAACAATCCTTTCGATATGAATTAACAATTTCCATTATTTTTCCAATTCAAATTATAACAACCTTTTATATTAATTACCATATCATTTCATAAAATGAAATAAAATTGTCAACTAACTGAAAATTAAAATTTATTTAGTCACACTTTTCCCTTTTTTCGACAACAGAATTCGGCATTTTTCTCTTTTCCCAAGTGTTATAATAGAAAAACTTTCCAAAAATACTAAGGAGGAATTATTATGAAACAACCAAACATTCTAAAACAAAAAGCTGACTTTGGAACACTTATCAGAGCCCCTGAGAAGAAAGATATTGCACTCTCAATCCTGACGCTCATATGCCAAAGGGCATCAATTTTGGGGTTTAATCCATTCGGATGTGTCATATTTGCTGCCACAGCAAAAGCAGAAATATCCTATATCTATATTCTTGCAATACTGCTTGGCTCATTGACCTCAGGAGCATCAACTCTCAAATATTTCGCTGCATCAATTATTTTATACACCTTTAAAATATTAATGCAAAAGAAAGCAAATAACAGAGCTTTTCAAACCTTTTTGATAGTTCTATCAATCTTTTTATGCGGTTTAGTTGAGGTTTTGATAAAAGGGACATATATCTTAGGCTTTTCAATGCTTGCACTCGAAATAATATTTGCATCAATATCATATTCAATTTTTGCAAACCTTAATTCACTTTTTGAACAACAAAGAAAAAATGAGCCTGCATCAAAGGAAAATGCAGTTTCCCTTGTCGTAATTATAATGATTGCACTATGGGGATTATCAGGAATAACTCTTCCTTATTCAATCAATATAAAAACTATAATAAGCATATATATGATTTTATGTCTTACAATATACTCAAGCTTTGCAACATCTGCAACATTTGCAATGATATGTGGCTTTGTCGGAAGCTCAAGCTCACCTTATGCACTTTCTTGTGCAGGTATGTTCGGAATAAGCGCTGTTTTGGCAAGTTTATTAAACACATTTGGTCAAATCGGTTCAGCAATAGGTTTTATAAGCGGCGTTACAATATCAGTACTGTTTGCAGGGAATTATCAGCTTCTTCCTCTCTCTGTTGCAGATATATTAATTTCCACTCTTATATTTGCAGCATTACCAATAAAGTTTAATCAGCATACAGGCGTTTTTCTTGCAAATGCATTTAAAATTGATGCACCAAGAAGAGATTTTCGTATTAAGGAATACATAACAGAAGAATTAAACTGCTTTTCTCATACTTTCTCAGAATTTGCCAGACAGTTTAAATCATCATTTAAAAGAGGGACAGAAAATATATCCTCACCTGCTGCAATGTTTGATGAAACAGCAGAACGAATATGCTCAAATTGTAACAAATTTCCTGATTGCTGGCAAAGAAACTTTAATGATACATACAAATATATGTTCTCTATTTTAAATACAATCGAAACACAAGGAGAGTGCACAATTGAAAATGCGCCGATAGTATTTATTCAAAAGTGCGTTCAACCGGAATTGTTTTTAAACGAATTTAATCATGTTTATGAGATGAATAAGCTTGACACATTGCAAAAAGGTGTAAGATTTGGAGAAAGAAACCTTGTTTCAAATCAATATGTTGAAATCTCAAAGGTTATAAGTGAACTATCAGAGGAAATTGAAGGCAATTTCTTTTTTGATGAACAAAAGGAAAAGCTTATTATGTCAGAATGCTCAAAGGAAGCAATATATTTAAAAGACTTGAATGTAATTCGGGATAAGGAGGGATATTATGAAATATACTTTTCACTATGTTGTGATACTGATTTTGAAAGAATTTGTGAAATATCCTCCGAAGTTCTCGGTATGAAAATGAAAATTTCATATTGCAAAAACAAACTCTTAAAAAAACTTTGCTGTGATGATTCTTATTATCTTGATATTTCATATTTTCAAAAGGAAAAAGACTCGGAAGAAGTATGTGGTGACACTGTAGTCCATTTTAAAACCGATAAAGGAAAATATTATATAATTTTATGCGACGGAATGGGCAGTGGTTATGATGCATCAAGAGAGAGCCGAATGACTGCAGAGTTGTTGAGTGGTTTTTTAAGAGCAGGCTTCTCCAAGAATATTGCAATAAATCTCATAAACTCGACTCTTGCATTAAAAATGGACAGAGAAGGCTTTTCTACAATTGATTTATGTGAAATTGACCTTCGTTCTGGAAAAGCTGAATTTATTAAAATCGGCGGAGCACAAAGCTATTTAAAAACTCAGAATAATATTGAAGTAGTCTTGTCAAAGGGAACTCCTGCAGGACTTATAGAGAGTGTAACTGCTGACACCATCACAAGAAATCTTAGTGATATGGATATGATTGTTATGGCGTCAGACGGAGTTAGTGAAGCAGGCTATGGAATGATGCGCGGAGAATGGATTAAGGGCCTTATGAATACAAATGGTATATCCAACGAAGAGCTTGCAAAGAGCATAGTTCAAAGTGCAAGAAAGAAAATTTATCCAAGAACACCAGATGATATGAGTGCAGTTGTTATAACACTGCATAAAATTATTGAAGAGGGACAGGAAATTTCTGCTTAATAATTTTTTGGAAATTTTATTACAGTATATATTTCCTTATATTCTAAAAAAATATTATCAGACTTTATGAAAGGTATGATAATATGAAAAAAATAATTGTTTTAGTTTTGATATTCACACATATTACCTCCTTAGCATATGCTACGGAGGTAATTGATGTGTTTGAGGAATATGCGCCGGTTAACGATTTTGTTTGCAGGACCTATTCCCTTACCCTTAATGCATCAAAGAATGAGGATGCCATCGGAACTTTTTATGCCCAATGCGATACACCGTATGAAATTGAACTGACATCTTATCCTGCAAATGGTAAAATCTATTTATCAGAAAACCAGTTCACTTATGTACCTGATACAGATTTTACAGGGGAAGATAATTTCCAGTATCGCATTTCATCAAATGGTGTATACTCAAATATTTCAGAGTGTATGGTTAATGTTTCGGAGGAAAATTGTGAAAAGATAGCCCAAACCGACTTTTGCTATGAAGATATGAAAAATCATCCACAAAAAATTGCGGCAGAAAAAATGGTTGAAAAAAATATTATGAAAGGCGAGCGAATTGGAGATAAGTATTATTTTTTCCCAAATTCTCAAATTACGCGTTCGAGTGCAATAACATATCTGTGCTCTGCTTTGGAAATAGATACAGATGAAAAAAATACCATTCCGATAATATTTTCTGATACCAATAACCTATGCGACCAGTTAAGAAAGGACGCCTATTCCTGCTACAGCTCAGGAATTATAACAGGAATGCAGGTTGAGGACAAGCTTCTTTTGTATCCTGATAAACCACTAAAAAGAGCAGAAATGTTTTCTATGTTAGAAAGAGCATCAACTCTTAAAACAGATAACAAACTGACTCTTCTCTATCCTGACGAAAGTATTATTCCTGATTATGCAAAATCAAGTGTAAAAACTCTTGTTTCAGGGGGATTTTTAGAAAATTCAAAAAATGAATTGCTGCGACCGAATGATATAGCAACCAAAATAGAATTCACCGAGCTTCTATATAAGCTAATATCTATGAACGAAGAAAGCACAACAAAAACTCTTTCTGAGCGTATAAAAGAAAGATTTTATGAAAAGCTTATAACATAAGGGAAGGAGCAAAGCGTTTATGAATCAGCATATAGGAAAACAATCAATTAAATTTAAAAACCCACCATCAATAGTCGAAACTGCATCAATTGTCGGAAAGAAAGAGGGCGAGGGGCCTCTGTTTAAATATTTTGACAATATATTAGACGATGATTATTGGGGCGAGGACACCTGGGAAAAAGCTGAAAGTAAGCTTCAAAAGGAAGCAGCAAAGCTTGTTATGAGAAAATCAAATTTATCCGATACCGAAATCGAATATATCTTAGGTGGAGATTTAATTAATCAGTGTGTAGGTGCAAACTACGCTATGTCAGGCTTTGACTGCTCATTTTTTGGCTTGTATGGAGCTTGCTCAACGATGGCAGAATCTCTTTCTCTGGGAGCAATTATAACCTCTGGAGGCTTTGCAAAGCACACTCTTTGCATAACCTCAAGCCATTTCTGTACTGCAGAAAAGCAATTTCGTTACCCTCTTGAATATGGAGGTCAAAGAACTCCTACATCCCAATGGACAGTCACAGCATCAGGCTGTGCTATATTGTCAAGCGAGGGAATCGGGCCATATATAACTCATATCACAACAGGAAAAATTGTTGATATGGGTATATCTGACATTAATAATATGGGTGCTGCCATGGCACCTGCTGCTGCAGATACTCTTATAACTCATTTTAATGATACAGGCTTAAAACCATCTGACTACGATTTAATCCTGACAGGTGATTTGGGTGTTGTTGGCTCGGATATACTTTGCGATATTCTTAATCAGAACGGATACGATATCTATACACAGCATAAGGATGCAGGAAAAATGATTTATGATATAGACAGACAGGATGTTCACGCAGGTGGAAGTGGATGTGGATGCTGTGCATCAGTTTTTGCAGGATATGTTTTTAAGGAGTTAAAAAAGAACAGTTTAAACAGAGTTCTTGTTATGGCAACAGGCGCGCTGATGAACCCAATGACAGTACAGCAAGGCTCAACAATTCCGGGAATTGCCCACGCAGTTTCTATTTCCAATAAAACCGAGCTATAGAAAGGATTGATTTATATGATATTCATAAAAGCGTTTGTTGTCGGCGGACTAATTTGTGTAATCGGACAGATATTAATTGATAAAACAAAACTGACTCCTGCAAGAATTCTTGTTTCCTATGTTGTTTCAGGAGTTATCTTAGAGGTCTTTGGAATTTATCAGAAACTTATTGATTTTAGCGGTGCAGGTGCCACCATTCCGCTTAGTGGCTTTGGGTGCACTCTTGCAAAAGGAGTTAAAAAGGCAGTAGAAGAGGATGGCTTTCTGGGAATTTTTACAGGCGGCTTAACTGCAAGTGCTGCAGGTATTGCAGCAGCACTGATATTTTCCCTTATTGCTGCAATAATCTTTAAGCCAAAACCTAATAGCTAAATAATTTTTATTTGATTACCACACTAAAAAATTAGTGTGGTTTTTTTACTATCAAAATTTTTAAAAAAATTTTTGTTAAATACTTGACAAAGCATTATTTTTAAGTTATAATCAAAATTGTGAGATTGACAAAAATTTATCAATCTATAAAATAATACTTACAGGAGGCTATTTATTATGGCAAGATTTACATTACCAAGAGACTTATACCACGGAAAAGGTTCTTTGGAAGCTTTGAAGTCATTTAAGGGCGAAAGAGCAATGATTTGTGTCGGTGGCGGTTCAATGAAGCGTTTCGGCTTTTTGGATAAAGCTATCAACTACTTAAAGGAAGCAGGCTTCGAAGTTCAATTAATCGAAAACATCGAGCCGGACCCATCAGTTGAAACAGTTATGAACGGAGCAAAAGCCATGCTTGATTTCAAGCCTGACTGGATTATTGCAATGGGTGGTGGTTCACCTATAGATGCTGCAAAGGCTATGTGGATTAAATACGAATATCCTGAAATCACATTTGAAGAAATGTGCAAGGTATTTGGTATTCCTGAGCTTCGTAAAAAAGCACATTTTTGTGCAATTCCATCAACATCAGGAACTGCAACAGAGGTTACTGCTTTCTCAATCATAACAGATTATGAAAAAGGTATTAAATACCCTGTCGCAGACTATGAAATCACACCTGATGTTGCAATTGTTGACCCTGATTTAGCAGAAACAATGCCACAAAAGCTCGTTGCTCACACAGGTATGGACGCTATGACTCACGCAGTGGAAGCATATGTGTCAACTGCAAATTCTGACTATTCAGACCCTCTTGCACTTCATGCAATCAAGATGATTCAAAATGACCTTGTTGCATCTTATAATGGTGATATGTCAAAGCGTGCCACAATGCATAATGCTCAATGTCTTGCAGGTATGTCATTTACCAATGCATTGTTGGGTATAGTTCACTCAATGGCTCATAAGACAGGTGCAGTATTTGCTGACTTAGGCGCTCATATTATCCACGGTGCTGCAAATGCTATGTATCTTCCAAAGGTTATCGCATTTAATGCAAAAGACGAAACAGCTAAAAAGCGTTATGGCGTGATTGCTGACTTTATGGGACTTGGCGGAGCTAATGATGATGAAAAGGTTAAACTTCTTATTGCATACCTTCGCAAGATGAACGACGATTTGAATATTCCTCATTGTATTAAAAACTATGGTTTGGATAGCTATCCAACTGAAAATGGATTTGTTCCTGAGGAAATTTTCTTAGAGAGATTGCCTGAAATCGCAAAGAATGCTATCTTAGACGCTTGCACAGGCTCTAACCCTCGTCAACCAAGCCAAGAAGAAATGGAAAAGCTGTTAAAATGTTGCTATTATGATACAGAGGTTGACTTTTAATTAGAAATGGTTTAAAATATAACCATTAGAGAGCTGTAATAAAACAGTTTCTTTTATGGGGCAATAACCTAAATTAATAACCCCGGACAAAATATTTTGTTTGGGGTTAATATTTTGTTTTCTTACTTTGAAAAGGGGTAAATTTTATGTATAAGATTGTTCGCAAAAAAATATTAAATCCAACTGTTACACAGATGGAAATAGAAGCACCCTTGGTCAGCAGAAAAGCAAAACCAGGGCAGTTTATTATTCTTCGTTCTGATGATGATGCAGAAAGAATTCCTTTAACTGTTGCAGGTTGTAATGAAAAAGAAGGGACAGTAAAAATAATTTTCCAGCTTGTTGGTGCTGGAACAATGCGTCTTGGTGCTAAAAATGAAGGAGATTATATTTCTGATTTTGTCGGTCCTTTGGGAGTTGCAACTCACACAGACGGAATAAAGAATGTTTGTATTGTCGGAGGTGGCGTTGGTTGTGCTATTGCAATGCCTGTTGCCGAAGAATTTCATCGGCTTGGTGCAGATGTTACAAGTATAATCGGCTTTAGAAATAAAGATTTACTTATCTTAGAGGATGAATTTTCAAAGTGCAGTAATAGCCTAACTGTTGTTACCGACGACGGAAGCTATGGTGAAAAAGGTAATGTCACAATGCCTTTGGAAAAAATGCTTTCAGGTGGTGCAAAATTTGATAGAATTATTGCAATAGGTCCACTTATTATGATGAAATTTGTAGTTGAAACTGCAAAGAAATTTAATGTCCCTGTCACAGTATCCATGAATCCTATTATGATTGACGGAACAGGTATGTGCGGAGGATGTCGCCTAACACTTAACAAGGACGGAAAGAAAATAACAAAATTTGCCTGTATTGATGGTCCTGATTTTGACGGATATGAAGTCGACTTTGATGATGCAATGGCAAGAGGGACTATGTATCGTGATTTTGAACGCCACGCATATGAAGAAACTTGTAATTTATTAAACAGAGGTGAGAATTAAAATGCCTATCGATCCAAAAAGAAATGAAATGCCAACTCAAGAACCCCAGATAAGAGCAAAAAACTTTTCCGAGGTTTCATTGGGATATACAGAGGAGTTGGCTGTTTTAGAAGCAAACAGATGTCTAAATTGTAAAAATGCACCTTGTGTTAATGGTTGTCCAGTAAGCATTAATATTCCTCAGTTTATTTCATATATTAAGGAAAAAGATTTTGAAGGTGCATATTTAGAAATCTCAAAATCATCAGCTCTTCCTGCAGTTTGTGGCAGAGTTTGTCCGCAGGAATTGCAATGTGAAAATAAATGTACTCTCGGAATTAAATTTGAGCCTGTTGCAATAGGCAGACTGGAAAGGTTTGTTGCAGACTGGCATAATGAAAACACAACAAAAATGCCTAAAAAGCCACAACCCAACGGACACAAAGTTTGTGTTGTCGGCTCAGGACCATCAGGATTAACCTGTGCAGGAGATTTGGCTCGCAAAGGTTATGAGGTCACAATTTACGAAGCATTGCATACTGCAGGCGGAGTTTTGGTTTATGGTATCCCTGAGTTCAGACTCCCAAAAAGCATTGTTGCAAAGGAAATAGACTCTCTTAAGGCTTTGGGTGTTAATATTGAAACTAATGTTGTAATTGGAAAAACCTTGACAGTTGATGAACTATTGGAAATGGGATATGAGGCAGTTTATATTGCATCAGGTGCAGGACTACCTAACTTTATGAATATTCCTGGTGAGTCCCTAAAGGGTGTTTATTCTGCCAACGAATTCTTAACAAGAAGTAATCTTATGAAATCTTATGAGGCTAACCCGACAACACCCATTATGAAGGGTGGTAAGGTTGCAGTTATCGGTGGCGGAAATGTTGCGATGGATGCTGCAAGAACTGCCTTGAGATTGGGTGCCGAAAAGGTTTATGTTGTTTATCGTCGTTCAATGGATGAGCTTCCTGCCAGGAAAGAAGAGGTTGAACACGCAATCGAGGAAGGAATTGAATTTAAGCTATTAAACAATCCTGTTGAAATCTTAGGATATAATAACCCTGATGACCCAAAGGACTCTAAAAATGGTTTTGTGTCAGGTATGAAATGTATTAAAATGGAATTGGGAGAGCCTGATGAACAAGGCAGAAGAAGACCTGTTGAGGTAGCAGGCAGTGAATTTGTGTTAGATGTTGACACTGTTATAATCTCAATCGGAACATCTCCAAATCCTCTTATAACAAGCACAACTAATGGACTTGAGGTCACAAAAAAAGGTGGCATCGTCACAGACGAAGAAACAGGAAAAACAACCCGTCCGTTAGTTTATGCAGGCGGTGACGCTGTCACTGGCGCTGCGACAGTTATTTCTGCTATGGGTGCAGGAAAAACTGCTGCAAAAGCAATTGATGAAATTGTAACCCACCAAAATTTTTGAGAAAAATAAACAAGTAAAATGAGAATTTATAAATTTTACGCAAAATTATTATTTTGTATCATAATTATAGTGTTGTTAATAACACTATAACACACATCTATAACACAAAAATTGCCCGAGAAACCCTCGGGCAATTTTTATATGTTATTTTTCCTTATAAAATATACAATCTTCCTTAATAGCCAATACAAATTAATATCATTAATGCCTTTTAGGTTCCAAAGAGCAGAATTTGTGATAATTCCTCTGTGAGCAAGCTCCCAAACATTATCTGCATTTTTGTCAAGCTCATTAACAACCACCGACTTACAACATCCGGCAGCTTCTTTTTCTCTTATGTAATGCAACACTTTTCTCATCAACCAATAAATGTTGGTGTCTCTTTGAATTTTATTAGTCCATAATGAAGAGTTTGATATAATACATCTATGAGAAAACTCCCAAATAATATCATTTGCTTTAATAAGCTCCTGCAGCTCGTCATCTGGAATAAATCGTATAACACAAATCAGTCCCTTATTTTTAAGTTTTGCAGTGCTGCTTGTATATTGTCTCTGTTGACAGTAAGTTCTCAATCCTTTAACAGTTCCGCCTTTACCTGAGCCATGTCCGAATATTTTTCCATTTCCAATATACATCTCTACATGGCCGACACCTTCTGTTCTGCTATTATCAGAACCTCTGAAATATAAAAGGTCTCCTTTTTTGAGTTTACTTTCATCAGGCACACCGTCTACAATAGACAAATTCACTCTTTTACCGATAGAAGAATTAATTTGTGCTTCAGTATTAGCACCAATATTTATATTAAACAGTTTATGATACCAGTACCACACTGTACCAGAGCAATCACCATAACCTTTTTCAATAAGTGTCCTCTTATTGACATTTTGCGAATACTGGTTTTTCTTCTCTCTGGATAAAGCTTTATTTATTAGCAATTCTCTTTTTTCATTTGCTGTCATTTTTTTCACCTTCCACTGTTTTTTGAGCTACCTCTAACCCCTTTATTAAAAATTCAGGAATATATACTCCCATCTTTACAAGATTTTCAAATATCGAGCGAATTTCATTAATGAGGAATGTTGCAAGAGTAAACCAACCAAATAATTGAGTGAACGACAAATCTATTCCTATTACTGCTCCCATTTCACTAAATGCAACTGAAATAAAGAAAGCTATTCCGACAACAACCCAATAACCTACTTTTTTGACAATTCCCCTCATCCCTTTGTTTGAATTCTCTGTATGTGACATTCTGGCTTTTATAATTCCTGTTATGTAGTCAACAACATTTAAGACCAGGAAAGCCACAAACAAATACCAATGTTCTCCCAGTATATAACTGAACAATACAACCGTTGCTCCCCAAATTAAATTAATTTTATCAATAATCTTTTCCATAA
>JAZNOH010000220.1:0-16853 GCA_045580715.1 Clostridia bacterium | reverse complement strand
TGAAGAAAAAGACGAGAGTGGTGGATATTTTGCTGATACATATAAGACCTTTGAAGACCGATACACCCTTTCTGTTGTAAAGAAAAATGGCTGGTTTAATGAAGATGGCGGATTTGCTTACTACATTGACGGCGAAAGATTGACAGGCATAAAGAATGCAGACGGATATTATTATGATTTTGGCAAGGACGGAATAAATGTCGGTCAGCAAAAATACACGGGATTATTTGAGGATAATGGCAAGACATACTATGCAAAAGTCGGAGAGCTTATGAAGGATGTATGGCAGCTTGTTGGTAAGGATATGTATCACTGCCATGCTGACGGAACAGCTCATACAACAAGTTACATAGAGACTTATACTTGTGTAAAAGGTGGATATGTACAATATACTTGTTCTAATTGTAAGAATAAGAAATATAGTGGTTATATTTTCCCTGGAGGACATGAATGGGATGCAGATTATAAGTGCTTAATATGCGGAACTGTCGGAAAAGATATTAATGATATTACAATCAACTTTATGTCGATAGATAATCCTTGGACAGGAGGCATACCATCTTACACTTATAAAAAAGACGGAATCTTCCCGGCATTCTATGCTACTGAAGACGGAAAAACAGAACTCACCTGGGCTCGTGGAGCTATACCAAATGACGACGGAACAATGAGAGATTTGGATGTTTCTTATACCAATGCAGAGGGAATAGGTGATGCAACTATGAATTTGCTGGGCACAGGTAATTACTATGGAGAAGTAACAAAAGAATATTACATAAATGCACCTGCCGTAGAAGAAATCAAATCAGAATCAACAACAGATTCAATAACACTTAGCTGGAAATATGCATATGGAAAGCCTGAGAAGTTCTCGGTGTATGATTATACAAGCGGAACACGAAGATTTTTAGGAGACACTACAGAAAAGACATTCAAAGTAGAAAATCTTCTGTCTGGTAGGGAATATATATTCTCAATTATAGCTTGGGCAACCACAACTGACGGAGAAGGGAAATCAATAAAATCGTCATATGTTGATTTTTACACATTTACATTGGCAGAGGAACCGACATGGGAAGTTCCGCCGACAGATGAACCAACAGGGGAAGTTCCACCGAGCGACATTCCAACAGGAGAAATCCCTGAAGGAGATATTCCAGAAGTAGATATTCCACCGATCGATATTCTAACAGATTATTATACATACTCAATTTCAAACGGAGAGGTCACAATTACGGGATTTGATTCATCAGTGTCAGGTGCAATCACTATTCCATCATGTATTGATAATTGTCCTGTAACGGGCATTGGTGATGAAGCATTTTCCTCGTGTAGCAGTTTGACAAGCATAGTAATTCCAGAAAGTGTGACAAGAATTGGTTATTTTGCATTTGAAGGTTGTAGTAATCTAACAAACATAACAATACCCAATAGTGTAACAAGCATACAAAGATATGCATTTAATAGCTGTTCTCAACTTTCTGATGTATATTATAATGGCTCTGAGTCAGATTGGAGTTCAATATCAATAGGAACTAATAATTTAGAACTTTCTATTGCGGCAATTCATTATAATTATATTGAAGAAACAAAAATTATTTCATTTACAACTCGTGATGGAAAAACAGTAAGTTTAAAGACATCAAATGTTCCTGCTGATGCAATTGTTTATGTTGCATCTTACGATAAATTTGAAAAACTATTAGAAGTAAAAAAACCTATATTGATTAATGGTGAAGCAAGTGAAACTTTCTCAGTTGGCAGTGCGTATAAATATAAAGCATTTATCTGGAATGATAATATGGAACCACTAACAAGACCAGTAGAATGTGTATTGCAATAGTTTTGTTTCTAAAATGAATGCAGAGGTAGTGATACCTCTGCATTTTTGTATAAATTTATTTAAAATTGGTAATAATATGTGCAAATATGAAATATGAAAGGAAATTGTTATGAGAAAGTTTATGACTTTATTATTGGTATTTTCATTTATATTCCAAACCAATTCGTTTGCACTTTCAAGGCGAGGTTCAAGAGGCACAGAGGTAAGAAACATACAGTCAAGATTAAGCAAGTGGGGATATAACCCTGGAGCAGTTGACGGAATTTATGGTGCAAAAACAGAAGCAGCAGTTAAAAGATTTCAAAGAAACAATGGACTTACACCTGACGGAATTGCAGGCCCTGCAACCTTGGCGAAAATAGGCTTACCAACAGGTGGCTCGTCATCATCATATCAATCAAATGTTAATTTGTTGGCAAGAGTTATAAGTGGAGAGGCAAGAGGTGAAAGCTACACAGGTCAGGTTGCAATAGCAGCAGTTGTTCTAAACAGAGTTGACCATTCATCATTTCCAGGTACAATAGCAGGAGTAATATATCAACCGGGAGCTTTCACTGCAGTATCTGACGGACAAATTAATGTAACACCACCGCAGTCATGTTATAACGCCGCAAGAGATGCTCTAAACGGTTGGGACCCGACATATGGCGCAATTTATTACTATAACCCTGCCACTGCAACAAATAGCTGGATAAGAACGAGAAGAGTTATAACAACAATCGGAAGACATGTTTTCTGTGCATAAAAAAAGTGCCTTATGGCACTTTTTTCTTGCTTTTTAGCAATCTTCTTCAAGATTTTCTAAAGCAACCTTTACTGCCTCTACAACAAAAGCTGTAAAGGTGCAATTTTTTCCTTTTATTGCTTTTTCAACACTATCTATTATATCATTCGGAAAGCGAACACACTTGTTAGTTGTTGGAGGAATAGATGGTATTTTAAATTTTTTCATATAATCACCTCTGCAATACAATTATATATAAAATTATTTTTATTGTATGCATAACAAATGTATTGCATTATATAAAAATATGTGGTATAATTTACCTTGACAATTAAAAATAACAGAGGAAAACTAATGAATAAGAAATTATTGACTGCATTTATAGTTGCTTGCGCAATAGCAATCGCGTTAAAAATATTAATAGAACTTATTAATCCACTGGCAGGAATTTATGGAGATTTAACCTATAGCATGTCCAATGGTTAAGTTATTACATAAAAAAGTGCCTTATGGCACTTTTTTCTTGCATTCGGTAACTATGTGTGGTATAATATGTATAAAAATAAAAATGATGGAGGAAATGTTATGAAAAAATTATGTTTAATTCTTATTGCAGTGATGCTTTCAAGCTTCTTGAATGTATATGCTGCGGATGCAACCAAATTTGAAAATAAAGACGAGATTAACATTGTTTATCTTGGTGGTTCAATCACTTTAGGTTCAGGTGCTGCACTTGAAAAATCCTGGAGAGCTCTTGTTGGTAATTGGTTTACCGAAACCTATCCTGGAACAGTAGTTAACAACTTTAATGCAGGAATTCATGGAACAGGTACCGAATTAGGTTATTATAGAACAAAAAAAGATATTATCGATAGAAAAGCTGATGTTGTTTTCATCGAATTTGCTGTAAACGATTATTATAAAAAAGAAGAAGAGGGAAACAAGTTATTAGAGGGTATTGTTAATGGCTTGCAAAAATCACCAACAAACCCATATATAATTTTCGTCTATACAACAGATGAAAATTATAAAGATGTTTCCGAATATCAGGAAAAACTTGCACAATATTATGGTATTCCTTCGATCGACCTTCAAACAGGTGTAATTGAACCTCATGTTGCAGCCGGAGGAAACATCAGAGATATTCTTGCTGATGGTACTCATCCGAATGCAGCAGGTTATCAAAAATATGCCGATTATATCATTAGTTGCCTTGAAACAGGGGAATATTTCAAAAAACCTTTGGTTAAAGAGGTTAGCTATGTTGAATCTCAATTAGGTGTTGAACCATTTAAATTAACAATGCCAAGATTTACTGCTGCATATGACAGCTCAGTTAAAGCAACAGGTGATTGGGCAATAGGTCATCACTATGCGTATGGAAATTATTACAAAACAACTCAGGTTGGTGCAACTCTTGAATTTAAATTTTCAGGTCCTGTTTTAGGTATGATGACTCAGATTTATAATCAAGGCGGACAGGTGAAAATGGAACTTGACGGGGAAGATATAGGTGTTGAAGATTTCTATTATCCTACTTCATCAGAAGCATCTGTACTTGGGTATGATAATAAGAATCTTGAAGATACTGAACATACATTAAAGCTTACAGTTCTTGGTACAAAAAATGAAAAGAACACATCAGAAATTGCTGAGGTAAGAATTCATGGAATCTTCTCATCAGATGCTCCTGATTCAATCGGTAAAGTGGATGTCAGCAATGAGAAGATTACGAAGTTGAATGACGATGAATCTTCTGAAAGTGGAAATATGAAGGTTGTTGAAGCAGATGTTAAAAACTTCAAAAGTACAGCAGTTGATGCTATAGGTATGTTGGCAGTTTATGATGGAAATGGTAAACTTGTCGGTGTTAATCAGGTTAAGAAAACATTTGCAACAGATACAAAAGAAACTTTTGAAATTGATGCAATCGTTCCTGATGAAGAAAATGCTGGATGTAAATTATATATGTGGGATAGCAATTCTACTCTTATATACGCAAGCTCGATTTTAAGATAGTATAATATAATTACGAAATAAAAAATATGCACCCAAAAGGGTGCATATTTTATTGTAGTTTAGAAATCTTTTTAAGAGACGGCATATATTTTAGCAATATAGAAATACCTGATATTTGCAAAATCATATTTAATGCTGATGATGGGATTCTCGTTACTAAGACCTGATAAAAGGTTGTATTTGTTAAGTCCATAAGAATAGCTGACATAGCACCGAGAGATAAAATCAAAGTGTTTACGAGAACACACATAATAGCCTTAATAACATTTTTTTTATTCAGGTCATTGGACTTATAAAAGAAAATTCCATACGAAAGACCATAAAGAAATTCCACAAGTCCGATTTGAATTAAATAAGGACCTGAACCAGGATTTATGAGATAGGCAAGAGCATCTGACAAAAGTCCACACATTCCACCCCATAACGGTCCGAAAAATACTGCTGAGACAAATGTTGGCAGGAATTTAAAAGATATTTTTATAGTTGCACCAATTCTGATTGCAGCAGAGCCTAAGATGAAAGCAATAGCAATAAGCATTGCCATAGTACATATTCTTTTTGTGTTGTTCATAATAAAAATCCTTTCTGCAAATATACTGCAAAAAGGATATAGCTATTCTGATTGCAGCAACGGAATGCGAAACCAACACCGCAAGCATCTGCTTTTCGTAGCAAGGACAACTTCCCGTTCCTTGCTCACTTAACGCGTCGGCTTCTACTTTGCTAAAAAATATGTTAACATATTTAGGCTAAAATGTCAACATAAAAATAATTTATATTGATAAATGATAAAGAATGTGTTATAATGAATTAACAAGTGAAATTTTGACTTTTGACAATGTTGTAAGATAAGATTCACTTTTGAAAATTATGAAGACTAAAAACAAACGAAAATGGCATAAAGGGTGAAAGGGTGTTTTGAAATGAAAATTACAGTATGTATTGGTAGTTCCTGTCATATTAAAGGTTCTCGCCAGGTCGTCCAGAAACTACAGGATTTAATCGTAGAAAATTGCATTGGCGACAAGGTAGAACTTGGTGGCACATTTTGCATGGGTAAATGCCAGATGGGCGTTTGTGTAGCTGTGGATGATTGCATTCACTCGGTTACTCCCGAAACAGTTGATGAATTTTTCAGAAATGAAATTTTAGCAAGTGTGTGAGGGTGTATGGTTATTCAAATTTGCGTTGGCAGTTCTTGCCATTTAAAGGGTTCACCTGAAATTGTTGAATTAATTACCAAGGCAATACAGGAACATAATCTTGAAGATAAAATTACACTTGCAGGCAGCTTTTGCATAGGCAAGTGCAACAGATTCGGTGTAACTGTTCAGGTAGACGATGAAGTTCATGTTGGCATAACCCGTGAGAATTTTAGGGATTTTTTTGAGAGCAAAGTGCTTTCAGCATTGGAAAACGAGGGGAGGAGAGCGTAATGCCAAACTGTTTAACATTAAAAAAATCAAATTGTAAAAATTGTTATAAGTGCATTCGTCATTGCCCCGTCAAAGCAATTCGTTTTTCCGGCAATCAGGCACATATTATCGGGAATGAATGTATTTTGTGCGGACAGTGTTTTGTTGTATGCCCTCAAAATGCAAAACAGATTGTGGACGAAACCGAAAAAGCAAAAGTATTGCTGCAAAGCGGTGAACCAGTTGTTGTAAGTCTGGCACCATCGTTTGTTGCCAACTATGAAGGTGTTGGAATAACCGCGATGCGTGATGCACTTCAAAAACTTGGATTTTATGAGGTTGAAGAAACAGCCATCGGTGCAACAATAGTAAAAAAAGAATACGAGAGAATGCTTCGCGAGGACGAGCGTGACATTGTTATTTCTTCCTGCTGTCATTCTGTTAACCTTCTTATACAAAAATACTTTCCGGCAGGGCTTGAATATCTGGCAGATGTTGTTTCTCCTATGCAAGCACATTGCCTGGATATAAAAAAGAGATTCCCAAAAGCAAAGACCGTGTTTATCGGACCTTGTGTGGCTAAAAAAGACGAAGCCGAACATTATGAAGGAATTGTTGATGCAGTTCTGACTTTTGAGGAACTCACAAATTGGTTAAAAGAGGAGAATATTGAACTGAAAACAGATATGGATTCCAATGAGGAAAGCCGTGCGAGATTTTTCCCCACAACAGGCGGAATTTTGAAAACAATGGAGCCCAATATTTCAGGGTATACATATATGGCACTTGATGGGATTGAAAACTGTATTGATGCTTTAAAAGATATAGAAAGCGGCAAAATTCATAAGTGCTTTATTGAAATGTCAGCATGTAGCGGAAGTTGTATTGGCGGACCGGTTATGGAGAAATATCACCGCACAGCGCCCATAAAAGATTTCATTACCATAGCAAATTATGCAGGAGATAAGGACTTTGATGTGGTTCAACCTGAAATTATGGAACTGAAAAAGCAGTTTTCTTATATAGAACACAGACTGCAGACTCCGTCAGAAACAGAAATTTACAATGTACTGCGTCAGATGGGCAAATTCAAGCCGTCTGATGAACTCAACTGTGGTTCCTGCGGATACAATACCTGTCGCGAAAAAGCCATTGCAATTTGTCAGGGCAAAGCAGAAATTTCAATGTGCTTACCATTCCTCAAGGATAAGGCGGAAAGCTTTTCTGACACCATAGTTAAGAATACGCCCAATGGCCTTATTGTTCTTAACGAAGAATTGGAAGTGCAGCAGATAAACGAAGCGGCAAGAAATATAATGAATATCAGGTCGAGTGCAGATGTGCTTGGCGATCTGGTTGTTCGCATTATGGATCCGAGAGATTTCATAGAGGTGAAAAATACAGGCCGAGATATAAGAAACAAAAAAGTATATCTTGCTGAATACAAGCGATATGTAGAACAGTCTGTTGTATATGACAGAGATTCACATCTTCTCATCGGTATTATGCGTGACATTACTGATGAGCAAAGTGCACGCGAAAAGAAGGAAAGCATAAGCCGTCAGACTGTTGAGGTTGCGGATAAGGTTGTTGACAAGCAGATGCGTATTGTTCAGGAAATTGCATCACTTCTTGGTGAAACAGCTGCAGAAACAAAAATTGCTCTTGCAAAATTAAAGGAGTCAATACAAGATGAATGATTTATGTGCAGATATCGGCTGGAAAAGCATCAACCATTACGGTGAACAACTCTGTGGAGACCATGTTGAGATTGTAGAGCAAATGGAAAATTCAACAGTTATAGTTCTTGCAGATGGGCTTGGGAGCGGTGTCAAAGCAAGTATATTATCTACCCTTACTTCAAAAATCATTTCAACCATGATGGCGGCAGGGCTTCCCATTGAAGAATGTGTTTCAACTATTGCGGCAACACTTCCCGTATGCTCAGTTCGTGGAGTTGCATATTCGACATTTACCATTATGCATATTATCAACAACGAAACCGCTGAAATTATACAGTATGATAATCCACATGCTATTGTTCTCCGTGACAACAAAAACTATGATTATCCCAAAACAGAAATGAATATTGACGGAAAGAAAATATACAAGTCCACTATTCGTTTGCAGGAGGGAGATATTTTCATAGCTATGAGTGATGGTTGCCCCCATGCAGGAATTGGTATAGCATACAACTTCGGCTGGAATCGTGAAGATATAATTGAATTTATGGAAACAATGTCGGTGAGTGGTCTCACTGCAAAAAATCTTTCTACGCTCCTTGTAGATGAGGTTTATAGGCTCTATGGACAAAAACCAGGTGATGATGCAACTGCCTGCATAGTTAAAATCAGAAAAAGAGAGCCGATGAATATCCTTTTCGGTCCACCTTTCAATCGAGATGATTGCGACAGAATGATGTCTCTTTTCTTCTCAAAAGAAGGAAAGCATATCATCTGTGGCGGAACAACATCTTCAATTGCGGCAAAATATTTGAGAAAACCGCTCCAGGCAACACTTAACTTTGAGAAATCGGATGTTCCTCCAATTGCAAAGCTTGAAGGTGTTGATCTGGTGACGGAGGGTGTTATCACAGTGAACAGGGTTTTGGAATATGCTAATGACTATTTGGGCAAAAACGAAATGTATGAGCACTGGAACTATAGCCGAGACGGTGCATCGCTTATTTGTCAGCTTCTGTTTGAAGAAGCAACCGATATAAATTTCTATGTTGGTCGTGCTATAAATCCGGCACATCAAAACCCTGATTTGCCAATAAACTTCAGCATTAAAATGAATTTGGTTGAGGAACTTTCAAAGTGTCTCAAAATGATGGGGAAAAGAATTAAAGTGAGTTATTTTTAAGGAGTTTTAGTGATGAGAAAATTTGATACTAAAGTTCAGTATTTGAAATATAAAGTGCTGAGAGAGGTTGCAAGAGAGGCCTGGAATGATACACTTCTTGAAAAGGTATTGGAAATACCAACAACAATTGTTCCAGGAAAGACTTCAACAATGCGTTGCTGTGTTTATAAGGAACGAGCAATTCTTTCAGAACGTGTCAAAATTGCAATGGGTGGTGACAAGGAAAACCCCAATGTGATTGAAGTTATTGATATTGCTTGTGACGAATGTCCGGCAGCAGGTTATGAAGTAACCGATTCCTGCAGAGGATGTCTTGCTCACAGATGTGAGGATGTGTGCAAGCGTGGTGCAATTTCTTTTGACCGCAACCATGTGGCACATATTGATAAGTCAAAATGCGTTGAATGTGGTCAGTGTGCAAAGGTATGTCCTTATTCAGCTATCGTAAACCGCAGACGCCCTTGCCAGAATGCCTGCAAAATCAAAGCTATTTCTATCAACGAGGATAATGCTGCTACAATTGACAACAGCAAATGTACTGCTTGCGGTGCTTGTGTTTATCAGTGCCCGTTCGGTGCGATTATGGATAAATCATATATACTCGATGTAGTTGACCTCATCAAGAAAAGCGACAATAACAAAAAATATAAGGTTTATGCTATGGTGGCTCCGTCTATTTCAAGCCAGTTCACTTATGCAAAGCTTGGGCAGGTGATTAAGGGCTTGAAAGAGCTTGGTTTCTTCACCGTTGTTGAAGCGGCGCTTGGGGCTGATATGGTGGCGCAAAGTGAATCAAGAGAACTCAGTGAAAAAGGATTTTTGACAAGCTCATGTTGTCCTGCGTTTGTAACCTATGTAAAATCAGCATTCCCTGATTTGGAGCAATATATTTCCCATAATCTTTCGCCAATGGCAACCCTTGCAAAATACATAAAGGATACAGATTCGGGTGCAAAAGTTGTGTTTATTGGTCCATGTACTGCAAAAAAAGCAGAGGCACAGCTTGAAGAGGTTAAGCCTTATGTGGATGCGGTTATGACATTTGAGGAGCTTCAGGCACTTTTTGACAGCAAGGATGTTGATATTACAACTCTCGATGAACATGTCCTGGATAATGCATCTTATTTCGGAAGAATATTTGCCCGCTCAGGAGGCCTTTCCGATGCAGTTGCACAAGGATTAAAGGAACAGAATATTGATTTTGATTTGAAAGCAATTCCGTGTGATGGAATTGAAGAATGCAAAATGGCACTCCTCAAAAAGAATAAGAATGTTTTGGATGCCAACTTCATTGAAGGTATGGCTTGCAGTGGTGGCTGTATCGGTGGCGCAGGATGTCTCACACACGGCGAAAAGAACAAAGCTGAAGTTGATAAATATGGTAGAGAAGCTTTTGAAAAAACAATCTCAGATGCTGTTTCAGTATTAAAATAACCAAAATATATATAATATAAGAAGTGGTATGTGTAAAATGGCAAACAGATTTGTACTCAACTAGACAAGTTATCACGGCAAAGGTACAATAGCAGAAATTGCTACCGAAGTTAAGGCAAGCGGAGCGGATTGCATTGTTCCAATTGGCGGCGACTCTTCTATGGATACAGCAAAGGCAAAATGCTATTATTCTCCCAACAGTTATGGAATATATTGCTCCGGCAATGGGAGAAAAGTACGGAGATATTACAAGGGCAATGGGCGTTGAAAAGGTAGATGAGGTGAGCTTTGAAAATTCAAGAAAAGCTGCATTCAAAAATCTAAAATATTTATAATACATTGTAAAGGAAAAAGAGAATGAAAAGGCTTGTCATAGGTATTTTAGCACATGTTGATTCAGGTAAAACAACGCTTTCTGAGGCGTTGTTATTTGGTGCTGGAGAAATTTCGAGTCTTGGCAGAGTTGACCACAAGGACGCATTTTTAGATACTGATGAGATTGAGAAAGACAGGGGAATAACCATCTTTTCAAAACAGGCGGTTATGAACATTAATGACACAAAAATAACTCTTTTAGATACGCCCGGGCATGTCGATTTTTCAGCAGAAACTGAAAGAACATTGAATGTTTTAGATTATGCTATTTTAGTGATAAGCGGAACAGATGGAGTTCAAAGTCACACACAAACACTTTGGAAAATGTTGGAGCATTATAATGTTCCTACCTTTATTTTTATAAATAAGATGGATATATCGGAAAGTGACCATATTTCATTAATAGATAACTTAAAAGAGAAATTGAGTGATTGCTGTGTTGACTTTTCCAATAGGAATGAAGATTTTTATGAAAATATTTCAATTCTTGATGAAAAATTGCTTGATGAATATATCCAAACCGAAAGTATCGGAGAAAAATCAATAAAAGACGCAATTTTAAAAAGAAAGGTCTTTCCTTGTTATTTTGGCTCTGCTCTTAAAAATGACGGAGTATTGGAATTTTTAAATGAACTCTCTATATACACAAAACAAAAACAAACAGGTGAAGAGCTTGGTGCAAAGGTTTTTAAAATAGGCAATGACGATAAAGGTCAAAGACTGACATATATGAAGATAACGAGTGGAAGTCTTAAAGTCAAAACACAGTTATCAAACCAAAAGGTCAATGAAATAAGGATATATTCAGGAGAAAAATATGTAAGTGTTCAAGAAGCCTATCAGGGAGATGTGTGTGCAGTAACAGGTCTTTCTTTCGCAGAATGCGGAGAGGGAATTGGAATTGAAAAAAATTCAGATGAACTGATTACCGAGCCTATATTTTCGTATAATGTTAGATTACCTCAGGATATAGATGTTCACACTGCTTTGGGTATTTTTAAAAAGCTTGAAGAAGAGGAAACAAAGCTCCATATTTTATGGAATGAATATACACAACAGATATCCGTTGAGCTGATGGGAGAAATTCAATTAGAGGTCTTAAAAAGAATTTTATGTGACAGATCTGGACTTTTGGTCGAATTTGAACATGGAAGTGTAATATATAAAGAAACAATAAAAAACAAAGTGCTTGGAGTTGGCCATTATGAACCTTTGAAACACTATGCAGAAGTTCATCTGATGATTGAGCCAGGAGAAAAGGGCTCGGGATTAGTGTTTAAAACTAAATGCAGTGAGGATGTGTTGGAACGAAACTGGCAAAGGCTTATTATGACACATCTCGAGGAAAAAACTCATATAGGTGTTTTATGCGGTATGCCGATAACCGATGTTGTGATTACATTGGTTAACGGAAGAGCACACCAAAAGCATACTGAGGGCGGAGATTTCAGACAAGCGACATACAGGGCAGTAAGACAAGGATTAAGACAGGCAGAGAGTATTTTATTAGAGCCTTGGTACTCATTTGAAATTTTAGTCCCTATGGAGAACACAGGCAGAGCAATGACTGACCTTCAAAGAATGGGTGCATCATTTGAAGCACCTGAAACGGTTGGAAATATGTCGAAAATTTGCGGTAGTGCACCAATTAAAGAAATAAGGGAATATCAAAAGGATATAACACTTTATACGCATGGATTAGGAACAATTAATTGTTTCTTTAAAGGATATGAGCCTTGTGCAAATCAGGAACAGGTAATAAAGGATTTTAACTATAATTGTGACGCAGATATTGAAAATACTGCTGATTCTGTTTTCTGTTCACATGGAAGTGGATTTCTGGTTAAATGGAACGAAGTTTTTGACTATATGCATCTTGAAAAAATCGAGATATTTAAAGAAAAGGAGTTAATCGAGCCAAAGGTAAGAAGAGCAAGTGAAATGATTGCTGATGAGGCTGAATTATTAAAGATTTTTGAGCATACCTATGGAAAAATTCAAAGAAAATCGGAAGGTATTATCAGAACACAAAAAGAAAAGCCTGAATACAAAGTAAAACCAATAAAAATTCTTCCGCAATATCTTTTAATAGATGGGTATAATATCATTTTTGCCTGGGATGAATTAAAGGAAGTGGCAAAGGAAAGTCTTGAAGACGCAAGGATACTGTTGATAAATAAAATAGCAAACTATCAGGCGATGAAACAAAATAATGTTATCATAGTTTTTGATGCATATAAGGTTAAGGGAGAACACAGGGAAATTGAAAATATATATGGAATTAAGGTTGTGTATACAAAAGAGGCAGAAACTGCTGATTCATATATCGAAAAAACAACAGAAAAACTGGTTAAGAACTATCGTGTAAGAGTTGCCACATCTGATAATCTTGTGCAGATGATTATATTTGGAACAGGAGCAGAGAGAGTATCTGCCAAAGAATTTTATGATGAGGTAACAAAATGCGAGGAAGAGTTAAGAGAACTCATAAAAGATAATAACAAAAAGTCCCCTTAAGCCGAATGCTTAAAGGGACTTTCTTTTGTGATTATATATAATCAGCACAGTACCGGCTGGAGTTGTTTTCTGTCTAATGCCATTTGAATGGTTTCCTTTATTTTTGACATATCAGCAACGAGTGAGTTAGGTTTATTCACAAAATCATCTTGCCTAAAAGGAACAAAATATATATTTTTAGAGTTCATAAGTGCACCAATATTTTTAGCTGCATTTCCCAAACCATCATTTGTAGAAACCGCAATGACAATTGGTTTATCATTTCTAAGATGAGCCTTTGCAGCCATTGTTACAGAGCTATCTGCAATTCCATTAGCTAATTTTGCAAGAGAATTCCCTGTGCATGGAGCAATTAAAAGAATATCAAGATACCCTTTTGGTCCGATTGGTTCAGCTTCTTTAACAGATTTAATAATCTCTTTTCCCGTCATATCACAAATTCTTTTTTGAAAGTCAACGGCCTTACCAAATCGGGTGTCAGTTGTGAATGAGGTTTCACTCATAATGGGGTATATATCTGCATTGGTTTTACATAGGATTTCTAATTCCTTTAGAATTTTCTCAAAGGTACAAAATGAACCACATATCGCAAAACCAATTTTTTTACCATCTAAATCCAAATTCTACACCCCCTCTTCGTGTAAAATATTAAGGATTGTTTCCTTTATGATTTTGCCTGACGAAATCGGAGCACATTTTCCGGGCAAACTAAGAGCCCAGATAACCTTTAAGCCTAAATCCTGTGCCTTTTCAAAATCAACGCCACCAGGTTTTGAGGCTAAATCAATAACTACACAATCAGGGCTTATTGTTTTTAATATATCCTCATCAAGAATAAGAGCCGGAGCAGTATTAAATATTAAATCAAAATTGTTCGCAACTGTTTTTAAATTATCATTATGTACGGAATTATATCCGTTCACATCAATCCACGCCAAATCAGAGTATTTTCTGGCAGAAACACAAACATTTGCTCCAAGTGATTTTAAAAGGGCAGAAAGAACTTTTCCGATTCTGCCGTATCCGATTATCAGACAATTACTGTCTTTTAGTGTTATTGGAGTTTCCTCCATAGCAATTTCTATAGCCCCTTCAGCAGTAGGGACTGCGTTTTTTATCATTAATTCTTCACGATTATAATAATCTATGCATTTATTATTCTTGAATATCTTTATGACTTCCTTTGAAACTCTTCCACCAAGAATAAGTGCACCCTTTTTGATTTTTTCTGATAACACACTTAATTTTATTGGTTTTTCTTCAAAAGGTGCATTTATAGTTTTAAAATCAAGAGTCACAGGCATTGGTAATATTATTATATCACTATCCTTAATATCATTTATATCATTAGTGGTTTTATATTTTGATGACATAGAGTTTTCGCCAAAGCCTATGACATTGACATCATATCCGTCTTTAGCCATAAGTTCGGCGAGCGTCAGCTGTCTTAAATCTCCACCTATAACAGATACTCTACACACTAAAATCCTTCCTTTCATAAGAGATTTACTCTTTATAACATTATATGCAACACGCCAACTTTGGTTATAAAAATTATTGACTTTATAATAAAAAAGAATTATACTAAATATGTAATTTTATGCGTAGGAAAGTGGATATGAGAGAGTTAGAATTAAGAATTGATAAGGACTTGTCCGGAAAAACTGTTAAAGAATTACTTTTTGAAAAGCTTTTTTTAGCATCTAACCTTGTGACAAGGCTAAAATCAACAAAGGGTATTTTAGTTAATGGTGAATGTGTTACAGTGAGAAGAGTGTTAGAGGACGGAGATATTTTAAAGGTTGTTTTAGAGGATGAGAATTCAGAAAATATAATTCCAAACAATATTCCTCTTGATATTATATATGAAGATGAGGATTTATTAGTTGTAAATAAACCAGCCGATATGCCGACACATCCATCCTTTAAACATTATGAGGGTACACTTGCAAATGCAGTAATGTACTATTTCAGGGACACTAATTTTACATTCAGGGCGGTTAATCGGCTTGACAGAGATACAACAGGAATTGTAGTTATTGCTAAAAATCAGTATTCAGCAGGGTTTTTGAACAAACAAATAATGAATAGGGACATTAAAAAAACATATATAGCAATATGCTGTGGAAAGCTTGCTAAAGAAAATGATATAATCGATGCTCCGATAAAAAGAGAAAAAGAGAGTGTTATTAAGAGAGTTGTCGCACCTGATGGGCAAAGGGCCGTGAGTGAATATTGGGTTGAAAAATATCAAAATGGTTTTTCTCTTGTTAGATTAATGCCATATACAGGCAGAACTCATCAATTAAGAGTACATATGTCATATATTAATGCACCTATTTACGGTGATTTTATTTATGGAAAAGAAATAGAGGGAGAAAGGGTAAGACTCCATTGCTTGAGTATGGAATTTAAAAGACCATCGGATAATAAAAGTATTTTGTTAAATGCGCCAAAACCAAAGGATTTTTTCATATAATAAACTATTTTGAAAAATGTAATTTGTTTATTTTGCTAATTTTACAATTTAACACTTTACTGTGGTAGAACAAAAGAGTATAATACTACTATAAAGAAAAGAATGGGAGTTTTTAAAATGGTAAATAATATTGATATGAAAAATCAATTGTTTAATGTCATAGCAGAGCTTGATTCAGCTGAAAAAGTTGCTTCGTTATTCGAGGATTTATGCACACCGAAAGAAATTGAATATATGGCTCAAAGAATAGAGGGTGCTAAGCTTTTGATGCAGGGTGAATCTTATAATCAGATTATTAATAAGACAAGCATATCAACTGCAACGCTTGGCAGAATTAACAGATGTATTCAATATGGTAATGGTGGATATAACAAGCTGTTAAAAGAATATTTTGAAAAGAAAAAAGAACTTTGAAAGGATTTGACATAATGATTAAAATTGATATATTTTCAGGATTTTTGGGTGCAGGAAAAACAACACTAATAAAAAAACTGATTGAGGAAGCTTACAAGGGCGAAAAGCTTGTTCTTATTGAGAATGAGTTCGGTGATATTGGAATTGACGGAGAATTTTTAAAGGATTCCGGAGTGCAGATTAATGAAATGAATTCAGGATGTATTTGTTGCAGTCTTGTTGGGGACTTTTCAAAGGCACTAAAGGATGTTTCGGATAAATTTCATCCTGACAGAATTATAATTGAGCCATCAGGAGTTGGAAAGCTCAGTGATGTTATAAAGGCAGTTGAAGATGCAGATAATGAAGAGTTTATAATTAACGGACTAACAACTGTTTGTGATGCAAAAAAATGCAAAATGTATATTAAAAATTTCGGAGAGTTTTTTAATGACCAGCTTGAGAGTGCAGGCTGTATTGTTCTTAGCCATACAACAGATATCGCCGATGAAAAACTTGAGAATGCAATTGAAATGATAAGAGAGCATAATGACAGTGCAGTTATTATCACAACACCTTGGGAGGAGCTTTCGGGTGTTGAAATTTTAAGAGCAATAGAAAATGGAAACATGATTGATGAAGAAATAAAGGATATGGAAGAACATCATCACGAATGCCATTGTCACGACCATCACCACGACGAAGAATGTCATTGCCATGACCACGAACATCACCACCATCACGATGAGGAGTGCCATTGCCATGACCACGAGCATCACCATCATCACG
>JAZNOH010000219.1:0-10150 GCA_045580715.1 Clostridia bacterium | reverse complement strand
CCGTGTTTATTTATAAATGGAAAATGAGTTGTGACAATTATTTTTTTTGCAGCAATTTCTCCGCCATCACAAATTGCTTTATGGGGAGTGATGTCACGAATGAATGTATCTTCAAATATGTTTAGATTTTTTGATATTTCGGCAATAAACTTAAGCGGATTAAACTGTGCTTGATTTTTCATACGGACTCCGCCTGAGGTTTTAAATGGCAGTTCAATATTTTCACAAAAATCTGCCACACCACCTATTGAGTTAATTGCCCTGACTTCGTTTTCAATTTTTTCTCTGTCCGAAATTGAGTAGGTATATGCACTTTTTTCTTCAAAATCGCAATCAATGTTTTCGCATAGCTTAAAATAATCTCTAACTGCTTCTTCATTAGCCTTTAAATATTTTTGTGCAAGTTCTTTGTCAAAGCTTTTAGTAAGCTTATCATAAATAAGTCCGTGTAAAGATGTGATTTTTGCAGTTGTGTTTTTGGTTATACCTGAGGCAATCTTATTTCCCTCAACAAGAATATAGTTAATACCTGATTTTTCCAAAAAATACGCACAGAGAATGCCTGCGAGTCCACCCCCAATAATTAAAACATCAGTTTTTTTGTTTCCGCAAAGTTTCTTAAAGCGTGGCAATTTCACTTCTTCTGACCATATAGATTTCATCATAAAAAATCCCTCCCGATAAATAGTAATATTATAGACAATAAAAACCGAATTTATTATAAACTCCTTTTTGTTATTAGATAAATAATTATATTGACTTTTTGTTTTTTCTGTGTTACACTAAAAAAAAATTAAATAAATTCACACAAAGTGTTGGCTATTCTGTTTTGGGATAGTTGGTGAAAAGGGAATGAGGTGCGAATCCTCTGCGATTACAGTCGCTGTATGCATCTGATGTTTTTTGTCCGTCGGTGAAAGCCGGTCATTGGGAAACTGAGAAGGCAGGACAGAAAAATGCTTATAGGATGCGAGTCAGAAGACCTGCTTTGATGTTATGCCGTAGGTGCTTTGCATAGGTGTAACAGTCTTCAGCTTGACTCTTTTCAGAGTCTTTTTGGGGTGTGAAATTCACAGGAAAACTCTGCTGTGGTAATGAAAATTGCCGCAGTTTTTTTGTTTTTTGCGGCACAAAATGGAGGGATTACAAATGAAAACAAAAAGAATTTTATCACTATTTATTATCATCTCTATGATGGTGAGCTTATGCGTTTTTTCTGTACAAGGTGAGGAAAATCCACAAATTTCAATTATTCACAACATTGCCGAAAAGTACACCACTGAGGCAATATTAAGTGATGAAAACATTTATTGGTTTTTAGCAGACCTTGCGGAATATGCAAAGCTATATCCTGATAGTGAGCATATTATGAGTGAGGAGCTAAAGCAAGCTGCTCTTGACAAAGTTATTGAATTTGCTGACAATGCAACAGCACCTGGTGATTTGGCAAAAGCAATTATTGCCATGCGTTCTCTTGGCTATGATGCAAGAAAAGTAACAACAAAAGAGTTGCAGGAAATTGATGTTCTTGCAAAGCTTACAGCGCTTGTAGATGCACAATCAACAGATGTGACAAATCCTTACACACTTTCATATGTAATAATTGCTTTGCAGCAGGGAGCAGAATATGCAACTGAAACACAAATGAACTGGCTTTTAGAACAGGCAATTACAGCAAAAGATGCTTGGCAGGATACAATGTGGGGACCTGACGGTGCAGCTCCGATGGTGTTGGCACTTCGTCCTTATTACGATACAAATGATGATATTAAAACACTTGTAGATGAAACCATTGATATTATTAAAAATTGTCAGACTGACACAGGAATGATGTCAGACAGCGTTTGTTCTACAGGGGTTTCAATGATGGCTCTTGCATCTATGGGAATTGACTGTGAAACAGTTGTAAAGAATGAAAAAAATCTAATTGATGGCTTGATGATATATGCGACTGAAAATCTTGACGGATTTAATCAGTGGGGTTATTCATTTGACACAGAACAGGGATTCAGAGGACTTCTTGCATGGCAGCTATCAAAAAAAGGTGAAGTGATTTTTGATTTTTCTTCATATCCAATGAATGAGGCAAAGGCAACTGTTGATTTACCGCAACCTCCACCTGAACCAACCCCTGAACCAACACCAGATCCAACCCCTGATTCTCCGTCCGACGAATCGACCGAAACAGTAACAATTAAAATTAAGGTTATGATTCATAACGAGGACGAGTGTAACAATTCTTATACATACAAACATAACTCCGGCGAGTACACAGCACTTGTCAATCAGACAGTTATTGCAGAAATAGGAACAAGTGTATATGATGTTTTGGTTGAAGCACTTACACTAAACGGAATTGATTATATTGAGGGACAAAACGGATATATAATCTCAATTGGAGAGGTAGACGAATTTGACCATGGAGACAAATCAGGCTGGATGTTTATGGTAAATGGAGAGCATATAAATACAGGTAGTGGTTCAACATTGCTTACTGAAGATTCAACAGTCACATGGTTTTACACTGATAATTACGAAAAGGAAAAGGGTTCTGAAAGCTTTTCCACTTCGCTTGGCGGTAAGCCGACAGTAGTAGTGAAAAAAGAAGAAGAGGAAGAAGTTAAAGAAGAGGAAAAGAACGAAGAAGAAATTGTAAAGCCTGAAAAGATAGAATTTACTGAAAACACTTATTCGGATGTCAAAAAGGATGATTGGCATTATGAAGCAGTAAAATATGCGTTTGAAAACAATCTTATGCAAGGAACAGGAAACGGATTTGAGCCTGATGAAAAAATGACAAGAGCAATGCTTGTGACTGTTCTTTATAGACTTGAAAGCCCTGTCGAGAAATCTCAGTTTTCTGATTTTTTAGACATCGAAGAAGGTGCATGGTATGAAGACAGCGTTTTATGGGCGGCAGAAAAGAAAATTGTGACAGGTGTGAGTGATACCGAATTTGCGCCGAATCAAGAACTTAGCCGTGAGCAGATGGCAGTTATTCTTTATCGTTATGCAAAATCAATAGGGATTAACACAGAGAATACCTCAAATCTTAATGAATATAAAGACCAGGAAGAAATCAGCGATTGGGCGCTTGATGCATTTGTCTGGGCAAATTCTGTTAACTTGATAAATGGTATTGGAGAAAATGAACTGTCGCCGAAAGCAAGTGCAACAAGAGCGCAGATTGCAACAATTCTGATGCGATTTTGTGAGATGATTTCCAAATAAAAAGGACAAAAGGTATTATGAAGAATAGAACAAAAATTATTGTAGGAATTATAATTGCAATTTCTCTTATAGCCGCATTTTTTGCGAATAGCGAAGTGCCTCAAAATCAAAGTTTTGATGAGGTGCAGATTGAAGAAACTGTAAAAGAACCTGAATTGATAACAGAAGACATTGAAGAACCGTCAAAAGAAACTCCTGCTCTTGAACAAAAAGAGCAGGAGAAACCAAAGAAAACGGAAGAAGCAGCGAAACAAAAAGAGGCAGAGCCTGTTATTGAAGAAATATTAGAGCCTGAGAAAAAAGACGAATTAACTTGCACAATGTCGGTAAGATGTGATACAATTATTAAGAATATTGCATTGCTTGATGTGGAAAAAAGAGAGTTGTTGCCTGAAAATGGTATAATTTATCCTGAACAAACGGTGACATTTTCTGAGGGTGAAAGCGTGTTTGACCTTTTGGTGCGTGAGATGAAAAAAAACAATATACATTTGGAATTTGTAAAAACTCCCGTTTATAATTCAGCTTATGTCGAGGGAATCGGTAATTTTTACGAATTTGACTGTGGTGAGTTGTCAGGCTGGATGTGCAAAGTTAACGGTCTGTTTTTAAGAACAGGTCCTTCTGATTATATGTTGAAGGACAAAGATAAAGTGGAATGGGTTTATACCTGTGACCTTGGTAGAGATGTTGGAGAACAATATGCAAAACAATGAATTTAAAACATATCATCCTGTTGTAAATTTTATATATTTTGTATTGATAATCGGATTTTCGTGCATGTTTATGCATCCGATTTGCTTGTGCATATCTTTATTTTCAGCACTTCTTTACTCGTCAGTATTAAAGGTGAATTTGAGAATAAAGTACATTCTGCCTGTGTTTATAGGTATGGCAATTTTAAATCCTATTTTTAGCCATGGGGGCGTAACAATACTTTCGTATCTTCCAAGCGGAAATCCTCTGACATTGGAAGCAATAATATATGGAATAGCGGCATCGACCATGCTGATAAGTGTTGTATGTTGGGTTTTCTGCTATAACGAGGTTATGACAAGTGATAAGTTTATTTATCTTTTTGCAAGAGTCATTCCGTCACTATCATTGGTTTTATCAATGACATTAAGGTTTGTGCCGAGATTTATAGAACAGATGAAAAAAGTTTCCCAAACTCAAAAAGCTATTGGAAAAGGTGTTGGCGAGGGTAATTATATAAATCGTATAAAAAATGGTATATCAGTTATTTCCGTAATGATTACATGGTCATTTGAAAATGCGATTGACACAGCAGACAGTATGAAATCCCGTGGTTATGGAACAAAGGGAAGAACATCCTTTTCGATATTTAAAATTGATAAGCGCGACATAAAAGCTTTGACTGTAATCGTAATTTTAGGATTATATATCATAGTCGGAGGAATTTTTGACGGAATGTATTTTAAGTATTTTCCATCAATCAGATATGATATATCAGTTTATTCATTAAGTGTTTTTTTAGCATATCTTATATTTTGTCTTATACCATTGATAATTGAAATGTGGGAGGTAATCAAGTGGAAATATATAATATCAAAAATTTGAGCTTTACCTATCCAAACCAAGATAAAAAAGCTCTTAATGAAATAAATCTCACGGTCAATGAGGGAGAATTTGTATGCATCATGGGAAAATCAGGATGCGGAAAAACAACTCTTTTAAGGCTTTTAAAAACTGCTTTAGCACCTAATGGAGAGATTTGCGGGAGTATATATTTTATGGGAAAGCCCATAAGTGAATGTGATAACTATGTTCAGGCGCAAAAAATCGGTTTTGTGATGCAGAATATTGAAGCACAGCTTGTGACCGATAAGGTGTGGCACGAGCTTAGTTTTGGTTTGGAAAATTTGGGTGTTCCTACAGGGAAAATCAGAGCAAGAGTTGCGGAGATGGCATCATTTTTCGGAATTGGAGAATGGTTTTATAAGGATGTTTGCGATTTGTCAGGCGGGCAAAAGCAAATATTAAATCTTGCATCGATAATGGTTATGCAACCGAGTGTTCTTATATTGGACGAGCCAACAAGTCAGCTTGACCCGATTTCTGCAATGGAATTTTTAAAAACTCTTGAGAGAATTAACAAGGAACTTGGTACAACTATTATAATAACCGAGCATAGAACGGAAGAAATTTTTTCAATTTGTGACAGGGTTATTGTTATGGATAATGGAAAAATTTTAGCAGATGAAAAAAAGGAAAGAATTCCTGATAAATTAAAGGAAACAGAGTTTAGAAAATTTCTTCCGACAGGTGCGAGAATATACGAAAAGCTTTCAAATGAAAAAAATTATCCGATAACCGTTCGTGATGCAAAAGCGTGGTTGGAAGAATTTTCAAAGGATAAGAAAATTAATTTTGAAAATGAAGAAAGAGAAACGAAAGGACAAGATATATGCATCAAAATAAAGGATGCATGGTTCAGATATTCTAAGAATGAAAAGGATGTAATAAAGGCTTTAAATTTAGAGGTAAGAAAAGGCGAGATTTTATCAGTTTTTGGTGGTAATGGAAGTGGTAAAACAACAATGCTTTCACTTATTGCAAGGATTAACACTCTAAACCGCGGAAAAATCCTGATAAATGGGGAGAATGTTTTAAAAATAAAGAATTTGTATGATGGAATTTTAGGATTGATGCCACAAAATCCACAAAGCCTTTTTGTTAAAAACACTGTCTTATATGATTTATTAGATATAGAGCCTGATGAAGAAAAAGTGAGGAGTATGGCTGATTTGTGTGTGATATCTCACATATTGGAGCAACACCCATTTGATTTATCAGGGGGAGAACAACAAAGAACTGCTCTTTGCAAAATACTCTTAAGAAATCCTGAAATAGTATTGTTGGATGAGCCGACAAAGGGCTGTGATGTACAATTCAAAGAGGAATTTAAGATAATTTTAAAAAATCTGAAGAAAAGTGGAAAAACAATTATAATAGTATCTCATGATTTGGATTTTTGTGCAGACATTTCAAACAGATGCGCACTGTTTTTTGATGGTGCGGTAGTGTCAATAGATGAACCAAGAGAATTTTTTGCCAGTAATTATTTTTATACGACTACAGCCAACAGAATTGCAAAGGATATTATACCTGTGGCAATAAATGAAACGGATATTATTGATGCATTTAAGTGATATATGGGGGAATTTACAAGTGAAGAAAAAATTAGGAATTGGATTTTTGGGGTTATTTATTATAGTATGCATATTGCAAATATCAGGAGCAATAAAAGAAGCCGACAAGCTGTTGCAGATTGTGTCAGGTATTGCATTAATTGGTGTATTTGTTTGTTTTTCAGGCGGAAAGAGAAACAGGATTGAAAGCAAAAAAGAAAAAATATCAAAAAGAACTCTCTTTGCGTCTTTCTTTGTTTTAATTCTCATACCATTAACAATTTTTACAGGGGTTTTTGTATTTGGTGACAGACGGTATTACTTTATAAGCATATTAATTATTCTGGAGATTTTAATTCCGTATTTCATTTCATTTTCAGAAAAAAAACCTCAGGCAAGAGAGTTGGTTATAATAAGTGTTTTGTGTGCTTTGGCAGTTTGTTCAAGGACTGTTTTATCAATGCTTCCGCAATTTAAACCTGTTCTGGCTATTATAATTATTGGTGGAATATGCTTTGGTGGAGAAACAGGTTTTTTGGTTGGTGCAATCACAGGCTTTGTTTCAAATTTCTATTTCGGCCACGGAGTCTGGACACCTTGGCAGATGCTTGCTATGGGTATGGTTGGATTTGTTGCAGGGATATTATTTAAAAAGGTATTTTTCAAAAAAAACCGTGTTGTTTTATCAGTTTATGGTTTTTTGTCAACTATTATAATTTATGGTGGAATACTAAATCCAGCATCAGTTCTTATGATGCAACAAACACCCACACTTGATGCAATTATAGCATCGTGTGCGCTTGGTTTTCCCTATGATTTAATACACGCAGCATCAACTGCATTCTTCCTTTGGTTTATATCAGAGGAGATGATTTTTAGAATTGAGAGAATAAAAACTAAATATGGATTAGAATGATAAAAAAATGGTGAGATTATATAATCTCACCAATATTTTTTATAAAGCATAATGATAATTTTTTAAGTGATTCAATATCATTAAGAGAAGCTATTCCACAAGGAGAATGAATATATCTGCAGGGTAGTGAAAGGGAAAGGGTAGGAATTCCGCTATTTGTAAGATGTATTATTCCTGCATCATTACCTCCTGCAACAAGATTTTTATACTGAACAGGGATATTGTTCTTTTTTGCAAGTTCATATAACCATTCATATAAATCTTTTTTATATATTGTTGTCCTGTCCATAAAGCTTATTGCCGCACCTTTGTTCATAACAGTTGAATATGCGTGAGGAACAGAGCCTTTGACATCAGAACAGGTGGTTGCTTCAATAACCAAACAAATGTCAGGATTGATTTTGAAAGCAGCAACTCTTGAACCTCTTAAGCCTACCTCTTCCTGAGTACAGAAACAAAAGTATGTGTCATAGTGAACAGGGTGCTTAATTAGCTCTGTTAAAATATAGCAACCAATACGATCGTCAATAGCCTTTGCTTTGATTGAGCTTTTTCCAAGCATTTCAAAGTCCGTGTCAAATGCAGCATAGTCACCTAATTTAACATATTTCTTTGCATCTTCTTCATCCTTTGCGCCAATGTCAATGTATAAATCTTTGACCTTTGGAATGTTCTCGCGCTCGGATTTTGTTGTTAAATGAATAGCCTTAAGACCGATTATTCCCTTTATGTTTCCTATTCTCACTTTTTTTGAGATTATAACTCTTGTGTCAATTCCACCAACAGTTTGAAATTCAAGATACCCTTCTTTTGTGATACCGCTTATTATAAATCCAACCTCATCTGTGTGGCAAGATAACATAACTTTTTTTGAGTCGTCCAAGCCTTTTTTGAAGGCAATAAGATTTCCCATATTGTCAACCGATATATCGTCTGCATATGAAGAAATCTGAGATTTTATAAAGTCCCTGACAGCGCCCTCGTTCCCACTGACACCATCAAGATTACATAATTTTTCTAATAACATAACCAATCCTCCGAAAATCCATCTGACTCCTTTAAAAACTTCTCAATTAAAAAAACTAAAGCAGAAAAGTCGTCAAGACTCATTGTTTCAACAGATGTGTGCATATATTTTAGAGGAATGGATAAAAGACCTGTTGGAATGCCGTTTCCTGCAACCTGTATTGCCCAGGCATCCGTACCTGTGTCACCATTTGATACCTCAATATTGGTTTTGATATCATATTTTTTTGCAATGTCTGATAGCTTTTGTGATATTTTTGGATGAATGTTAGGTCCGACGGTTATAACAACACCACTTCCTGAATTAAACGCTTCCTTTGAATTATCTGGGGTTATGGCGTGGCACACATCTATAGCAATTGCAAAATCACTCATAATGGAGAATGCAGAAACTCTTGCACCTCTCAAGCCTACCTCTTCTTGAACAGAAATGGATGCATAAAGGTCAGCATCAATTTTGTCGAGTTTTTTAAATATTTCTAAAATTGCAGCAACTCCTGCTCTGTCATCAAGTGTTTTTAAGCTTAAATTATTATTAAGAAGCATTCCGACAGATTGAGATAAAGTTACAGGAGAGCCGATAATAATATTTTCCTTAACCTCTTCTTTAGACAACCCTGTATCAATTGACATATCTTTAATTTTAATGCTTTTGTTTTCCTCGTCAGAATCCTGTAAATGTGGAGGTTTTGCTCCAATAACACCCTTTATATCGCGCTTTCCGTGAACAATAACCTCTGCAGACGGCAAAATTCTTGAATCAACACCGCCGATATTAACAAAGGACAAAAATCCGTTTTCGTCAATGTCCGAAACCAAGAGTCCGATTTCGTCACAATGAGCCTCTAACATAATTTTTTTAGTTCCTTTATTTCCTTTTTTAAGTGCAATTATGTTTCCTAATGCATCTTCTTTTATTTCATCGCAATATGGTTTAAATAAATTAACTATTTCGTCGGATATTCTGTATTCAAAACCTGATATTCCTCTTAAATCAGAAAGAGCTTGAATAGTATTTTCCAAATTTTTCATTCCTCTCATAGTTCATTGACAAGCTTTTTAAAAAGATTTCCTCTTTCCTCAAAGTTATTGAACATATCAAAGCTTGTGCTTGCAGGGGATAGAAGAACAACATCATTTTCCTCGGCATTTTCCTTTGCAAGTCTGACAGCTTGGCTATATTCTGATGCTCTTAAAACCTTAACACAAGGCTCTATGTTTTGATTTTTATAAGCTTTATCTAAGGCACCTTCAATTGCATCTGAAGTTGCACCTATCAATATTAAAACCTTAACCTTTTCAATTATTGCAGGCCCTATTTCGTCATATTCAATACCCTTATCCTTTCCTCCTGAAATCATGATAAGCTTATTTGGGAAAACCTTAAGAGTATTAATTGTTCTGTTTGGACTCGAATCAATTGAACTGTTATAATAGCGTACCTTATCTAATTCCCTTACCAATTCAATTCTGTGAGCAACACCACCAAAGTTTTTTGCAACCTTGTTTATTGATTCGATGCTCACAAGCTCTCCGACCGCACCAATTGCTGCCATATAGTTCTCGACATTGTGCATGCCAGGTAACTTGATGACCGAAAGCTTTAGGATTGGTTTATCTTTTAAATAAATACAATCGTTTTCAATACTTATATCTGCTTTCTTTTTTGAAGAAAACTCCAATATTTTGCCATTAGCAGATTTTCCGATTTTTTCTGTCACCTCATTAGATGAGTTGACAATTAAAATATCATCTTTAGTCTGATATTTCATAATGTTCTTCTTTGCATCAATATACTCATCATAATCCTTGTGCATATCAAGAT
>JAZNOH010000218.1:0-3911 GCA_045580715.1 Clostridia bacterium | reverse complement strand
TTGATTTTGTCGATAGTTTCCCAATGAATGCTGCCGGAAAAATTTTAAAATATAAAATGAGAGAGGCTGCAGTTGAGAAATTAAATCTTCAAAATGCAAGTAAAATTGTAACAGCATAACAAAATGGCGTGGTTAAAACCACGCCATTTTCTTTTGATTTTTACGCCAATTCAAAGGATTTACAATCTGTACAGTCCTTCATTGTAGGGTTTGATTCGTGTGTTCCTACTGTGATGCAGTCCAAAGAACAGTAGTCCTTAGAATTGCAGTGGAACTTACATTGCTGAACAGTACATTTGATACTCATGTTTGCATTATCACAAGCCATTTTTAATTCCTCCGATAAAATTAATTTGATAATTTTAAAATTATCTGGATATATTTTTATCAGAAAAAGCCTGCATTATTCATTTTTAATCACAAAAAATTTTTAAAACTCGATAGTTTTCATAGTTATAAGTAGACAATGGACGAAAGTCTGAGTCATTTGTGTGAGCTGCCACTAAAATTGTGTCAGGAGTCCCATCGCCGCTATCAACAACAACAGGCGAATGGTCAAACTGTGGGTTTTGGCTGTTAAAATCAAGTTGTATAATATCTCCTGCTTCGACATTTTCAAGAGTTGATAAAACAGCTCTTGGACCAGCAACTTGATTATTAATCAAGAAATTGTAGAGCTGATTAACTCCTGTCCACGAGGGACTTCTATCGTTTAAGTTATTGTAGTACCAACCAAATGTTGGAGTATAATTCATTTCTCCGCAGCCTGCCAAAATTACCTGGGAAGCAAAATTTGTGCAGTCACCTCCAATGTATTCAAAATCATAATACATAGGATTTCTTGAGAATGCCCATCTGTGAGCATATGAAACTGCCTTTTCTCTGTCATACATATATTTCACCTCACATTTTAATATATTCACTTGCTTTTTATAAAGTGTTGTTATATAATATGAAATATATTATATAAGGAGAATGAAGCTACATATGATAATCAATCTTGCAGGGCTTATAATGGAAGTTAAGCTCAGATATAAATATACATATGATTTGTGTAAAAATTATTTGTACGATGGCGATGAAGAGCCTGTTTTTACTGTTTATGCAACGAATGAAGAGCTTGCAGCTGAAAACAAAAAAACACCTGGTTTTTCACCTGAAATATTGGAAAGCACTTGTGTTTACAGGAATATTTGCAGAGAACTTTTAAAGTATGATGCAATTCTAATTCATTCTGCCGCAATAAGTGTTGATAATGAGGCATACTTATTTACTGCAAACAGTGGAACAGGGAAAACAACTCATATGAATTTGTGGCTTGATAAATTCAAGGAACGTGCATTTATAATAAATGGAGATAAACCAATTCTGAGAAAGACGGAAGAAGGTATTTTTGTTTATGGAACTCCTTGGTGTGGAAAAGAAGGTTTTAATAAAAATGTTAAGATAAAATTAAAAGGAATTTGTATTTTGGAAAGAGCAGAAGAAAATGTCATTAAAAAGACAGACAAAAAAGATGCATTGACTTTTTTAATTTCACAAACCTCAAGACCGAAAGATGTTGATAACACGGACTTAATGCTTAAAAATTTGGAGAATATTGTTGAAAACACCCCTGTTTACAGACTTGGTTGCAACATGGAAAAGGAAGCCTGTGAGATTTGCTATAACGAAATGAATAAAAAGCAAAAGGAAAGAAAATTTTTAAGTATAGCAAAGATAAAATCAGCAGGCTTAACAGGAATTGACGGATATGTTGTCGATGTTCAAACAGATATATCAAACGGATTGCCTGCTTTTGAGATTGTCGGACTTCCTGATACAGCAGTCAGGGAGGCTAAAGAAAGAATACGCTCTTCTATAAAGAATATTGGCGCTTCTTTTCCTGGGAAAAGGGTTATAATAAACCTTGCTCCTGCTGCGTGCAAAAAGGAAGGCTCGGTTTATGATGTGCCGATGGCAGTTTCGATTTTGTGTGCAACAGGACAAATCAGATGTGAAGATATAGAAGAATATGCGTTTATGGGAGAGCTTGCATTAGATGGAGGCGTTGCTCCTATTAAAGGAGTTTTGCCTATGGTAATCTCTCTTTATAAATCAGGCATTAAAAATATATTTGTTCCTTATGAAAATTCTTCGGAGGCAGCGGTAATTGATGGATGTACGATATATCCTGTTAAAAATTTAAAAGATATTGTTGAGCATTTTAATTCAGATAATAAAATTAAAAAGCATACAGTTGATATTACATATATCCTTTCACTTGCAGAGAAGGCGATTTTAGATTTTTGTGATGTAAAGGGACAGGAAAGTGTCAAAAGAGCAATCGAGATTGCTGCAGCAGGAAATCATAATATTTTAATGATAGGCTCGCCAGGAACCGGAAAAACTATGCTTGCACAAAGAATTGGCTCAATTTTACCTGATTTGAGTTTTGATGAGGCTTTGGAGGTAACAAAGATACACTCAATAGCAGGTGAGTTGCCAAGTGATGTGCCATTAATATCAAAAAGACCTTTCAGACATCCGCATCACACAATATCCCCTCAGGGACTTTCAGGTGGCGGTGCTGTTCCAAGACCTGGAGAGTTGTCGCTTGCTCATAACGGAGTGTTGTTTTTGGACGAATTACCTGAATTCAGACGCGATGTTCTAGAGGTTATGAGACAACCTTTGGAGGATGGTGTTGTGACAATTTCAAGAGTAAATGCAACATTATCATATCCTTGTAATTTGATGCTTGTTGCATCGATGAATCCTTGTAAATGTGGATATTTAGGTGATGCGCACAGAAATTGTACCTGCACAGAAAATCAGATTGCAAGATACAGAAGTAAGATTTCAGGGCCATTACTGGATAGAATTGATATACAGGTAGAGGTTGAGAATGTAAATTATGATGACTTGAGTTCCACTCAAAAAAGCGAGAGCAGTAGGGACATAAAAAAACGAGTAAATGCTGCAAGAAAAATCCAGATAGAAAGATATAAAAATTATAACATTTATTCCAACTCTCAGCTTGATGCAGGATTGTTGCAGGAATTCTGCAAGCTTGGGGATGAGGAAAACAGGATTTTAAAAGCTGCTTTTGATAACCTTGGTCTGAGTGCAAGAGCACATTCAAGAATTTTGAAGGTCGCAAGAACTATTGCTGACCTTGAGCAGAGTGAAAACATAACAGCAGCACATCTGGCAGAAGCAATTCAATATAGAAGTCTTGACAGAAAATTTTTTAAATAACATAAGGGGCGATTTTTTCATGAACGATAAGAATAAAACAAAGGGATTCTGGAAGCACATTATTCCATACATAAAGCCTTATTTTAAAAGACTTATAATTACAGTTATTTGTGCAATGGTTGTTGGTGCAATGGTTGCCATTCAGCCATTGGTTATAAAATGGATAGTTGACGAAGGAATATCCAATGATATGCTTAACAATAATGAAAAGATGTCCTTTGTGGTTAAGATGTGTGTTTTTTATGTGACAATTTCTGCTGTAAGAATAGGAAGTTGGGCGTTAGCTTACACAAACATATTAAAAACTCTTGAAGGTATATTGTTTTCTATTCGTTCAAATTTCTTTGACCATGTTCAGAATATGCATTTTAAATTTTTTGAAAAAACATCTGTTGGTGAACTTTTTAACTGTATAATGGGTTCGCCAATAACAAATGTAAAAACATATCTGCAGACAATGTTTTTAAATGTGCCATATCAGGCAATATCATTGGTTGTTTCATTGTTTGCACTTTCAACATATGACTGGTTTTTGACCATTCTGTTACTTTTGACGGTTGCAACTATGGCAACAATAAATTTCTTGTCAAAAAGAAGAGTAAGAACTGCATTTTAAGATTACATAAAAACAGAAACAGAGGCGAGCCAATATCTTAATGATTCTCTTCAGG